>JALTIG010000229.1:37173-51959 GCA_027004185.1 bacterium
CGCCGACCGCCACGACTTCATCGGGATTTACGCCTTTGTGCGGTTCCTTGCCGAAGAACGCGCGTACCGCCTCTTGAATGGCGGGCATACGCGTCATGCCGCCCACCAGGATGACCTCGTTGATGTCCTGGGGGGTCGCCCCTGCATCTTTCAAGGCAATGCGGCAAGGTTCCTCCACCTTTTCAATCAGATCCTCTACCAGTTTTTCAAGCTTTGCGCGTGTCAGCTTGATGTTCAGATGCTTCGGGCCGCTGGCATCAGCAGTGATAAACGGCAGGTTGATATCCGTTTCCATGGTGCTGGAAAGCTCCACTTTGGCCTTTTCCGCTGCTTCCTTTAATCGCTGCAAGGCCATGCGGTCATTCCTAAGGTCAATTCCTTGATCCTTTTTAAATTCGTCTGCCAGATAGTCCATGATGCGAAGATCGAAATCCTCTCCACCCAGGTGGGTGTCACCGTTGGTAGATTTGACTTCAAAAACACCATCCCCTATTTCTAGGATGGAGATGTCGAATGTCCCTCCACCCAGGTCGAAGACTGCGATCTTTTCATCCTTTTTCTTGTCCAAGCCATAAGCGAGAGATGCTGCAGTTGGTTCGTTGATAATCCTTTTTACCTCGAGTCCTGCGATCTTTCCTGCGTCCTTCGTAGCCTGGCGTTGACTGTCGTTGAAGTAGGCGGGTACGGTGATAATGGCCTCTGTCACCTTCTCTCCGAGATAATCCTCAGCGGTCTGTTTCATTTTCTGCAGAACCATGCTGGAGATCTCTTGAGGGCTGTGTTCCTTTCCACGAACGCTGACCCATGCATCACCATTGGAAGCCCGAATTATCTTGTAAGGCAGGATGTTGAGATCCTTCTGAACCTCCGGATCCTCGTATTTTCTTCCTATCAGTCTCTTAATGGCAAATATCGTATTCTCAGGGTTCGTAATAGCCTGGCGTTTGGCCACCTGGCCTACTAGACGTTCCCCCTTGTCCGTAAAGGCTACAACAGAAGGGGTTGTGCGCGCCCCTTCTGCATTGGTCAACACCTTTGCCTCACCACCCTCCATGATTGCCACACATGAATTTGTGGTTCCTAAATCTATTCCTATTACCTTTCCCATGTTATCCTCCTTTTTCTTATAGTAATCTCTTATGAACCTTTCTTCTTTGATACGGATACGGTTGCCGGCCGGATGACCCGGCCATGCAATTTATATCCTCTCTGTAATTCATCCACGACCCTGTTGGGTCCTACCTCATCTGTCTCAACCTGCATGATTGCCTCATGGAGATTAGGATCAAAGGGCTCCCCTTTGGCCTTTATGGGTTCAAGCCCCGATTTTTCCAGAACCTTGAGAAAATGCTGAATCGTCATTTCAATACCTTCTTTCAAGGCCTCTATATTTTTTGATTCACTGACATGCTCTAAAGAACGTTCCAGATTATCCACAAAAGGGAGGATTTCTTTAATCAGCGCCTGGTTGGCAAAACGGATTGCTTCCTGTTTGTCTTTCGTTATGCGCTTCTTGAAATTTTCGAACTCTGCGTGAAGGCGCACATATTTATCATAAAGCTCCCTGTATTCCTTTTCCCAGTCCTTTTTTTCCTGCGTTTGTTCCTGCACAGCAGATTTCATCTTCCCTCTCCTTTTGACACCTCCCTCCTCTTTTTTTCGTTTCAGCTCTCTAACCTTTTTTGTTTTATCAGAAGATTCAACCTCAAGGGTTTCATCTTGTCTGTTATCTTTTGTTTCCTGCGTCATCTTTTCTCTCTCCCCTTCACATATTTCGTAGGATTTCGCTGACCAATTCTGCAGTGTAATCTACTACAGGGATTACTTTGGAATAGTTCATTCGTGTGGGGCCTAAGACTCCCAGAGTCCCAAGAACTGTGGAACCATTGGCGTAAGAAGCGGTGATCAGACTTAAGTCATGAAAATCTTCAAGCTGACTCTCAGTCCCGATGTAGATCTGAACGCCTTTAGCGGAAAGGCTCTTGTCAAGGAGTTTGACCAGGTTGCTTCTTTCCTCGAAGGTCTTAAAAATGTTTTTCATTTTCTCTATATCTTCAAACTCGGGTTCCTCAAAAAAGTTTGTTGTCCCCTCGATGATAACATCTCTGTTTCCGGATTTTTCCAAGGTTGTGTCAATCACTGTTTTTCCAAGCGCCAGAGCCCGTTTCATCATTTCGTCATACCGTGCCTTTTCCGCTTCCATCTGGCGCAGGATCTTTTCCTTGATTTCAAATAGGGTGTGTCCGTCAATGATGGTTTTCAAATAATTTGACATCCGAGTCAAGGCACTGCTGGACAGATCAAATTCATCCTCAACCAGCCAATTTTGAACGATCCCTGTATAGGATATCAAGACAACAAGGATTTGATTCTTCCTTAATTTTACAAAATCGATGTGTTTTAGTCGGATAGTCTCCAACTTAGGGGCCATCACAAGACCCGCATAGTGAGAGAGATCCGATAGCGTTTTCGAAACCTCCTGGAGCAATTTTGGAACCTCACGGTCACTTTTTCTCAGATGTTGTGCAATCATCGCCTTCTCTTCCGGGGAGATATCCCTTACGTTTATGATGCTGTCCACATAGAATCTCAAACCTCTCTCTGTAGGAATACGTCCGGCTGACACGTGGGGTTGACGGAGATAGCCCATTTCTTCCAGATCACGCATGATGTTTCGGATCGTGGCAGGGCTTAGACCAATCCCTGGCTTTTTTGACAACGTACGAGAACCGACAGCTTCGGCTGTTTGTATGTATTCATTGACAACCAGTTGTAGGATCTCTTTTGCTCTGTTTGAGAGTGTTTCCACCTGCTTCCTCTCTTTCTATTCTTCCGGATATAAGATAAGTATGAATATAGGCGTGTCAAGTTGAGATGAGTCCTTGTTTATAACTTTTATAGGGGGTTAGCTATTCCCGTAGGTGGCTTTTTACTGTGAGATCCTCGATCATAATTTCGATGATAGCTGTAACTTCTGTATCCTTAAGGTTGACTGGACGGTAGCCACCCTCCGGCTGATACTTTTTCATCATCTTTTGAAGAACCGCCTGTTTCTTTTTGCCGTCAGTTACAAGATAGGCTTTCCCTTCCCCTACTATGCTTCGACAACTGTACGTGGCGGAGCAGGGGGTCTCTTTGGCAGGGATGTACGCTATAACTTGTTCGATTTCGAAGGATACTCTCGGGTCTTGCCGAATCCTGTCGATTTTTCCGCTTTTTGGGCCCGTATGGATATAAATCCTGTTCTCGTCGTAGAGGAAATTTACGGGACGCACGGTTGGTGCACCATCTGGTTTGAGCGTGGCAAGGTGAAGTATCTTCCCTCTCTTCAAAAGATCTTGGGATGCAGACTCTTCCATGGACTTTCTCCTTTTTCGGGGTACCCCTTAATGAATCACAAGGTAGCGGAGCGTGAATTGGAAATCGAAGCAAATGGGCAGTAGGCCCAGGTTGAAATGAATATTGTTTAAGATTTTCACACCCTACCCTTACCGTTTTTCACCTCTATCACTCCTTTCGACAATCAAAGTCTTGAATTTTTGAATCTCTTCCAAAACGGATTCTTTGTCTTTCAGTTGGTTGATTTTTCCCCGGAAATCCGAGGAATGGGGAAGCCCTCTCACATACCAACCGAGGTGCTTTCGCAGCCTGAGAACCCCGAGGGGTTCCCCGAAATGCTGAACACTCAGGGAAAGATGCCGTTTCATGGTTTCTATTCGTTCATCCAGAGAGACCGGGGGTTCCTTTCCTGTTTTAGTAACACCTTGAATGCCTCGGAAGATCCAAGGATTTCCCAACATCCCTCTGGCCACCATTATGCCGTCGCAACCTGTTTTTTTAACCATCCTAACGGCATCCGTGGGGGTGAAGATGCCGCCATTGCCGATAATGGGTCGGCCGGCCTTTACAGCCAAGGTTATCCAGGACCAATCAGGTGTGTGAGAAAAATCCCAGGTGGTGCATCGGGCATGCAGGGAAACCATACGGATGCCCCGACGGAATAGCTCCGGAATCAACGAGATCCCCTTTAAGTCGCCAGGTTTGTCACAAGCCCGCATCTTGACCGTGACGGGGAGTGAAACAGCGTCCACCATTCTCTCCACGGCTTCGAAAAGTTTCCGCGGATCACTCACCAGAGAAGCTCCCGATCCGCTATGCATTACTTTCCTGACGGGGCATCCGAGATTGATGTCAATGAGATCGCATAACCGTTCTTCCTCGAGTTGTCTGGCGGCCTTGGTTAAGGTATCTGGGTTACAACCAAACAGCTGAACGGCAAAGGGGGACTCATCCTTCGAACGCTGGATGAGTTCCCTCGTTTTTTGATGCTTCCTAATAAACGCTTCGGCGCTGACCATTTCGCTGAATGTTAGTCCGACTCCGTATGATTTTAGGATTATTCTAAATGGCAGGTCTGTGATGCCAGCCATAGGTGCGGCGATCAACCGGTTGGGGATTTGACATGAACCGATGGAAATGGGTTGGAGCAGATGTGGGAGATTCATGCCTCAAACCAGGCTGAAAACCAGTATCCTGTGCTTCGTTCCTTTACGAGATGCAGCCTTTTTTGAAGTTTTCGCAATGATTTCATGTATTCGGTTCGCAGGAGACCTGAGAGAATGATCCACTTTTTCCTTCCGAATGCTTCCATATCCATTAATCTGCTTAGGATCTCGTAATGCATGTTCATCAAGGCCAACACAGCATCTTCCTTAATCGCTGTGGCAGCATCCATTTCACTAACGGTTACCCTTTTTTCAAAACCGTTCAGGAGCACGTTCTTTTTCGCGGTCTTGACCGCGAGTCGATTGATGTCCACCGCGTGAACCTTCTTGGCCCCCAGAGCAGCACAGGCAAGGGCCAGAATCCCCGTCCCCGTACCGAGATCCAGTACCCTTTCAGGGGTGTATTGTTTAAACAAATCGACGATTAGGTAAAGGGAATCGTAGGTGGTGGGGTGCAGACCAGTTCCGAACACTACTCCCGGGTCAAAAGAAATGACCTTGCATTCTTCGGGTTTTTGTCCCGTATTCTCATTCGATGGACAGAACCAAAGGGGACCCACGCGAAAGGGCTTGAGATTCCCCCCCTGCCAGTTTTCATAATCCATGTCATAGGAATCCACGAGGGTTAGCTGAGGTTGCGCTTCAACCAGGGCCTTGACGAGGTTTTTCTGGTCTGTTTTGAAGAAGAGAAAGGAGCTTGTCCCCTCATTCCAACAGCCGATGTAGTCCGGGGTGGTAATTCCGCTCTCGTTTATCACCCCCTTGATTTGATAGATATAGAGATGTTTGTAGGGCATGACACCTTAGGTAATAAAATTAACCGTATAACCGTTACTCCCGAAAATTGATCCGACAAGGCCTCTGAGGCCTTCCCCTACATCCATGTGGTGCTTTCTTCCGTTATGTCCGGATATGGCCCCCAATTCTCCACCTATCCTGCCCCGTCGGGAAGTCCTTATCCCCGACACATCGATTGTCTCGATTCTGTATCCCATTTGCTACCTTGCTCTTTTCTCTGGATCTTCGCGGTCTCTTTCTTCGTATGTTTCCCGAATCCAGTAAATGGGTTTCCCCTGGGTTTCGTGGTAGGTTCTTGCCATCAGTTCACCCAGCAACCCCATGCTGACAAACTGAACCCCTATAAAAATCAATAATACTGCAAGCATCAAAAGGGGGCGCCCGCCGATACCTCGATGATAGATATATCTTATAATAGTTAAATAAAGCCCTATTAGGAATCCCACCCCTCCAGAAACGACCCCCAGGATACCGAAGAATTGGATGGGTCGGGTTGAAAAGCTTAACAGGAATTTGACCGTGATGAGGTCGAGAATCACCCGGATCGTTCGGGAAATGCCATACTTGGATTTTCCGGCCATCCGTGGCCTATGTTTTACGGGAACTTCGGCGATAGAGACCCCCAGCCAACTCGCGATGGCCGGGATGAAACGGTGCATTTCGCCATAAAGGTGGATATTTTTCACGATCTCACTTCGATAAGCCTTGAGGGTGCATCCGTAGTCATGGAGATGCACCCCCGTGATGAGCGAGATTAAGCCATTGGCTATGATAGAGGGTAAACGACGATTCAAAAAGGGGTCTTTCCGATCCTTGCGCCACCCGCTGACAACGTCGTATCCTTCGTGGATCTTGTCGATCAGTTTTGGGATGTCTGCGGGATTATTCTGCCTGTCCGCGTCCATTGTAATGATAACTTTCCCTGTGGCCATATCGAATCCAGCGGCAATGGCAGCTGTTTGTCCGTAATTTTTTCGAAACCGGATCACCTTAACACAGGGGTCTTGTGTGTGGATTTCCTTCAATATTCCGGAACTTCCGTCACTGCTTCCGTCGTCTATATAGATGATCTCACGTGATACTTCATTCCCTAATTTCTCAAGTGCTGATGCAAGCTCTCTATGAAGTTCCAAGAGGTTTTCCTCTTCGTTGTAAACGGGGATGACAACCGAGATCTCTCTTATCTCTTGACCCTTTTCACCCATCATTTTCATGATGGTTCATGACCTACCATAGGGGATGTAGAAGGTCAAGTTGCGTGGGGTGGGACAATCTTTTGGAATATTTTTAAAATAATGTTCTGAAAAATCTTGACACGATTGACAACCTTTGATATTAATTATTGGGTTGGAGGAGGCGGATCCTGACCCACAAGAAGGAGGTAAGGAGGTGATGATATAAATAAATACCAAACAACCCTAAAAGCTTGGTAAGGAGGTAGGACATGAAAAAGAGTTTAGGCATATCGATTGGTTTTCTGGTTCTTTTTCTGACCTTTGCGTTAGTAGCAGGTACACCGGTGGCTGTAAAAGCAGCTCCTATTCATTTAACATACAGCAACTTTTTCCCCCCAAGTCACATCCAGAGCAAGCTGGCTGCTGCCTGGTGTAAAGAGGTTGAAAAACGCACCCATGGCAGAATCAAGATTACCTATTATCCTGGGGGTACTTTAACTAAGGCACAAAATTGCTATGATGGCGTTGTCAATGACATTTCAGACATTGGACTGTCGGTTTGTGGTTATACCAGGGGACGTTTTCCTGTTATGACGGCTGTGGACCTTCCTTTGGGATATACAAGTGGGAGGCTTGCCACAAAAATCTGTAATGCTGTTTACAACAAATTCAAGGATCCCGGTTTTAATGATACGAAGGTGATGTATTTTATGGCTCATGGGCCGGGAGTTCTCTGGACCAGGAAAAAACCGGTTCGGAAGCTTGAAGACCTAAAAGGGTTAAAGATACGCTCTTATGGTTCCAACGCAGCTCTGGTTAGGGCATTAGGTGCCATTCCAGTAACTATGCCGATGCCTGAAGTTTACCAGGCCCTGCAGCGAGGTGTGGCGGATGGGGCCCTCTATCCTGCTGAAACCAACAAGGGATGGAGAATGGCTGATGTGGTTAAGTATGGCACGCTGGATTATTCCTGCGCCTATACCACGGCGTTCTTTGTAGTGATGAATAAGAAGAAATGGGAATCTTTAACCCCTGGTGAACAGAAAATCATTGAGAAGATCAACAGAAAGTGGATGCGCAAGAGTGGTGCTGCATGGGACAGCAGTGACGTAGCAGGTATCAAATACTTCAAGAAAAAGGGTGGGAAGCTTATTCACCTGAGCAAAGCGGAACAGGCTCGCTGGAAAAAAGCCGCACGTCCAGTTATCGCTCAATATATCGCATGGGCAAAAAAGAAGGGTGTCAATGGAAAGGAAGTTGTTGATTTTATCGTATCGATGCTGAAGAAGTAATTTTACCTTTCAAGGGGTGTCTCTAACCTTTTAGAGACACCCTTTTTTTGGACAAGAGGTTGATATGGTATCTCTTTATCCCTTAAGTGTGTGAGAGTAGCAGGTATTAGATATGAGAATGTTTAGTAAATTTGTTGAAAAGCTCGTGACCTGGTTCAAGGTATTTGGAGCCGGCTGCCTTGCGGCCATGATGCTTCTTACCTGTATAGATGTCGTGGGGAGGGTTTTCAGGCATCCTATCCTTGGGACAGAGGAAATAGTTGGGCTCTTGGCCGCACTGGCCATGGGTGCAGCCATGCCTTATGCACATGCGGTGCATGCCCATGTAGGGGTTGATATGCTCGTTAAAGAGCTTTCTCCCAAAAAACAGGCCATGATTGATACTATAACCAATATTTTGGCCTTTTTTTTGTTTTTTCTCATGGGATGGCAAAGCTGGCTCTATGCACTGGATCTTAAAAATAGCGGACAGGTTACCATGACGTTGCAACTCCCAAACTATTATATCGTGTTTTTTCTTTCCATCTGTTTTTTTGCCTTCTGCGCGGTAATTCTTGCTGAAATCTTCCAACATATCCATGAGGTGATGAATTCATGAACCCCACACTAATCGGAGTTATCGGTATTGTCTTAATGATTGTGGTTTTCTTTTCGAGGATGCCCATTGCATATGTCATGGCCCTCATAGGTTTTCTCGGCTTTAGCTACCTGATAGGGTTTCATGCAGGGTTGAAGCTGCTCGCGAGAGATATCTATACTGTCTATTCATCCTATGGCTTAATCGTCATTCCGCTGTTTGTCCTGATGGGACAGATTGCCTTTAATGCTGGCATCAGCAAACGCCTGTACGATGTAGCCTATAAGTTCATAGGCAGAATCAGCGGAGGCCTGGCCATGGCAACGGTCTGGGCCTGCACCGCTTTTGGGGCCGTTTGCGGCTCCGGCCCTGGTACCGCGGCGACCATGGCTACCGTTGCCATCCCGGAGATGAAGCGTTATGGGTATGGAGATGAACTGGCCGCTGGATCGGTCGCATCAGGCGGTGGGCTGGGAATGCTGATGCCACCCAGCATTGTCCTTATTGTTTATGGAATCCTCACCCAACAATCGATTGGGAAGCTTTTTATCGCTGGGATCATCCCAGCCCTGTTTATTACGGCATGGTTCGTGATCGCGATTTATGTCTATTGTCTTATTAAGCCTGAGCAAGGGCCAAGAGGTGAGAAGTTTACCTTGAAGGAAATGGTCCTATCACTGGGGATGCTCTGGGAAACGCTTGCCGTTTTTCTTCTCGTTATGGGTGGCCTTTTTGCCGGTTTTTTCACGCCGACGGAGGCAGGTGCCGTAGGTTCCTTCAGTGTTCTCCTGGTTGCCATGGTGCGGCGGCAACTGACATGGAAGGGATTCGTCAAATCCCTTTATGAATCCCTCAGGACCTCATGTATGGTTCTCCTGCTTGTCGCAGGTTCCGTCATCTTCGGTCACTTCCTTGCTGTCACCCGAATTCCATTCGAGATTGCAGATTGGGTCGGGGGACTGGCCCTTCCCCCCTGGGCAATCATGGGCATGATTATCTTGGTTTACCTTTTGGGGGGATGTTTCATTGATGCCCTCGCCCTGATCATGCTGACCATTCCCATCTTCTATCCAGTCGTGATCAAACTGGGATACGACCCTATCTGGTTTGGGGTCATCATCGTTCTTGTCACCCAGATGGGGGTAATTACTCCTCCTGTAGGAATCAATGTCTATGTGGTCAATGGGATTGCTCCGGATATTCCCCTGGAAAAGATCTTCAAGGGGATTTTCCCTTTCCTTATTGCTCTCATTGTGGGAACCGGGTTCATGGTTGCCTTCCCCCAGATCATCATGTTTTTACCTAACGTGATGAAGTAGGTTGAGGACTTAGTAAGTACGAGGCCCTCCACGTTCTAAGTTCAATGTTCAAGGTTTATATACCCCATACCACTTTAAGCTGGTTAATGGATAAGGGTATGAGGCTAAGGTCTTGTTTTACTGCCTTTGCCCTTCACTTTGACCCTTTCTTTATGTCAGAACGTCGGACTTAGCGCAAAAGTCAACCCAGTTTTTTGCGATCTCCGGGTTGCTGCCAAAGTGAAGGTGGATGTAGCTTGCCAGAGTGTTTAGAAAGCGAAATCCTTTATCTATCGATTCCATTTTCCTTCCGATGACCACGTAGACTCTTTTGAAATCTTCCGTTTCGTTGCCGAGAATCTCTGAGTAATGAAACTCATGCCCCCGCGCAACCAGCCCAGCGGGACCAAGGGGCCCATCTTCCTTAAGGCGGATCTCCCGGTATCCCAGGGCGCGGATATGTGGTAACATCCGGGTAGTGAATGGGAAAAGCCCTACCAAGGGATAATGTTTCTTCTCGAACGTTTCGATCTCTCGGCAGAGATACATGAATCCACCACATTCTCCATAGATGGGAACGCCCCGTTTCCCAGCCTCTAAAATGGACATGCGGATGGATGCATTTCCCGCCAGTTTTTCGGCAAATTCCTCCGGGTAGCCACCCCCCAGATAGATCCCTTGACATCCCCCTGGAATCCTTTTATCGCTTAGGGGACTGAAAGGAATCAGTTTCGCACCAAAACTTTCGAGAATTTCCAGGTTATCGGGATAATAGAAACAGAAGGCGGGATCCCTTGCGATGGCGATCTGTACCCTGGTTTTTGGGGGAGCCTTGGGCGTTGAATGGTTTCTTGGGATGGGGATTTTGCACCTTTTTATCAAGGATTCCATATCGATATTTTCTTCCACGAGACTGGCAAGGTGCATTTCATCCCTTGATGAGAGGGTGTGCTCATCACTCGTCACAAGTCCTAGGTGCCGTTCGGGCATCGCGATCCTTTCATCTTTTGGCATTCCCCCAATACAGGGGACTGAGCAAAAGTGAGAGACGGCTCGTTTGAGAATCCCGAGATGGGAAGGGGAACCTACACGGTTGAAGATCACGGCTACAAGGTTTAATTCCCTGTCAAAGGACTCGAAACCCTTGACCATAGCCGCGGCACTCCGGGCCATACTCGCGGCGTTAACCACCAAGATGACGGGGAGATTTAACCATTTTGCCATCTCCGCTGTGCTTCCCGTATCTGAAACCGCGTCGAAACCATCATAAAGACCCATAACCCCCTCCACTACCGCACAATCCGCATTTTGCATGAGTCGGAAGAATAGCTGTTGATTATAGGAACGTGATAGCATCCATCCATCGAGGTTACGGCTGTAACGCCCGGTAAGCCGGGTGTGGTGGCCCGGATCAATAAAATCCGGCCCTATCTTGAAGGGCTGGACAGCCCATCCCCTACGTTTTAAGGCCGCCATAATGCCTAAGCTCAGGGTTGTCTTACCTGCACCGCTGTTTGTTGCCGCGACGACAAAACCTGTTTTTACCATCATCCCTCCCCGCTAATTTTCATCCTACAGTTTACGCGGAAAAAGAAAGCAAAATCAAGGGAACCGGTCTTCGGGCATTATGAGACCAACTGGGGGGGTCCTATTAAGAGGGAAGAATTCATAGGTTCTATATCTGTTTAGCCTGAAGAGAATGAGGTGACACGACATTCCCATCCTGGCTGCGATAGTGGCCGTTGCGCGGCAGTGGTTAGACTGAACCCCACCCACGTGATAAGGGTGTCATACCCCTTTTTGCGGGCGTCATACAAAAGATACTCCTCCAACCTTCGTATCTTGTTGCCAGAGGCTACGCTTTCCGTTAAATCATCCCGTTTAACAGAGAGTTCGACCCCCATCTCTTTTGACAATCGTTCCGATCTCTGAATAGGGGTAGGCAGAAAGGCGAGAGAGATTCGTTTCATGAGAAGTGCATCAAGATCTCTAAAGTCCACATCTATTCCTTTCTCACTTCAGGTCATGTTCAAACCCACTAAATCATAGTACACCCTTGTAGTTAAAGAATGCAAAGGGATCGAACAATGCAGGCTGATTTTTATCCCCCAATTTTTAACCGAACCTTGTGGCTTGGCAGTTTCTTCTGACCTTTCCATGCTCGACAACTAAATTATAGAGGAGATTTACTAACTTGGGAATCTTAGAGAATGGGTGTTCTCGTTGACTTTGAATGCAAAAAGTGCCATTCTTTGAATTGGAAGTGGATAGGTCACTGGTGGGCCTCCTGGACTTCAAATCCAGTGGTCCCGCGAAGAGCGGGACGGCGGGTTCGATTCCCGTACACTTCCGCCATGCAATGCTTGCTGAAGGAGGATGTCATGATCGGTGGGATTGGTGTTACGGAGCTTATTATTATTCTGGTGATTGTTATCATCATCTTTGGGTCGAGACGTTTACCAGAACTTGGAAGCGGGATCGGAAAGGCTATTAAGAATTTTAAAAAATCCATGTCTGGTCAAGATGAGATTGATGTGACACCAAAGGTAGATAAGAAGGAAGCACCAGAAGAAAAGCATGATGAGAAACCCACCTCTTAGAGGTTTAGGAAATCAGGCGTGGCGAGGATTTCTCATAAAGCACTCATAGGGGTAGGTTCGAACATTGGGAACAGGGTTGCTACCTGCTGCAGTGCTATCGAAAAGCTAAAGGTCTCTCCTGAAAATACGGTTCTCAAGATATCCCCATTCTATGAAACCTTGCCGGTGGGCGTTACCGATCAGGCACCCTTTATAAACCTGGTAATAGAAATGCAAACCACCCTATCTCCCTTAGACCTTTTAAGGTACCTTAAAATGGTGGAAAAAGAACTAGGCAGAATCCGCCGATACCACTGGGGGCCCCGTGAAATAGACTTGGATATTCTTTTGTATGAAGAGGCAATCGTTGCGACTGAACATCTGGTTATTCCTCACCCAGAGATGCACAAACGGGCCTTTGTATTGATTCCAGCCTGTGACATCGCGGGGGATTGGAGGCATCCTGTGATAAAACAGCCGTTGCGGACCCTTTTGAACACTCTTTCACATTCGGGAGTTTCACGGTATGAGGGGGTCGTTCCATGCGCCTGATCCTATATGCCATCCTTGGATTTATCGTCTATTATCTCTTTAAAGGCCTTTCAAGGGGCACGACAAAAAGATCTTCCCCGAAACAGACCCCTCCTTCGGGGAAGGGAAAGGAGCTTAAAATGGATCCAGTCTGTGGTACTTACATCCCAGAGGATACGCCGTATCGCATCAATTACAAAGGGAAGCTCCACTATTTTTGTAGTGAATCTTGTATGAAAACCTTTCAGAAGAGGATTGCGGAAAGGGAAAAGAGGTAAAAAGGCCTGAACCAGGAGGATCGCATGAAGTTTTTTATCGATACTGCCAACATTGAGGAAATCAAAAAGGCAACCGCCATGGGATTGGTGGATGGTGTGACCACCAATCCGACTCTTGTTTCCAGGGAGAATCGACCTTTTCTTGAAGTCATCAGGGATATCTGCGAGGTTGTGGATGGACCCGTGAGCGTTGAGGCGGTATCCATGGGGGCCGATGAATTGATCCCAGAGGCGAGAAAACTTTCAAAAATACATCCCAATGTGGTGGTAAAAATTCCTATGACGTTGGATGGGATGGTGGCGGTTCGCCAACTAGAGCAGGAAGGAATTAGAACAAATGTGACCCTGGTTTTTTCCCCGAATCAAGCTCTTCTCGCTATGAAGGCGGGGGCCTCTTTCATCAGCCCGTTTGTGGGGCGTTTGGATGATGTGGCCCATGAGGGCATGGATATGGTGGCAGATTGCCTGGAGATCATTGAAAATTATGGCTTTAGATCTGAGATTATCGTAGCCAGTATCCGTCATCCTTTACATGTATTGGCCGCCGCGAAGATGGGTGCTCATATTGCTACGATTCCCTACAAGGTCATGATTCAGCTCTCAAAACATCCCCTGACCGATGTGGGTATCGATCGATTTTTGAAGGATTGGGAAAAGGTTACGAAGTAGTCCCCCAATACCCTTTGGATCTGTTACATTAGAAATCACCCTTGCCATTTAGGGTCTTACAATTAGCTACCCAATCGGATTGCTGGATTAAGTGCCTAAATAATCTTTCTTATCAATAGAGTCATGGGATCTATATAGGTAATGATTATTTTTCTTGACTTTTGGTATTTGATATGTTACACATTAAATATCACACAAACAAAAGGAAGCTTAGATGCCGAAAGTTAAGCCTATAACACAACCTCTTCCCCTGGCAAAGATGGCACTTCAAGCCATACGTGACTCTATATTGAATGGCAATCTTGTCCCAGGGGAACTCTATAATGAGATGACGCTTGCAAGGGAACTCGGCATCTCCAGAACCCCAGTAAGAGAGGCTCTCCTGGAGCTTTCAGCCCAAGGGCTGGTCACCTATCTGCCTCGGAAGGGCGTTATGGTCAATCATTTTGAGAGACATGATGTGGAAGAGATCTTTGAGTTGCGTAAGGCGATTGAATTGGCAACCGTGGAAAAGGTGGCGAAACATCGCGATGCAAACGACCTTTCTGCTATTGAGAAGGCATTAAATAACCAAAAAAAGGCCTTTAAAAGGAAAGACCCCAAAACCTATCTCCATTTTGACAGACTATTTCATGTTACCCTTGCCCAACTGACAAATAACCGCCGTTTTGCGGATATCATTGAAAACATACGAGACATTTTTCAACTAATTGCTCGCCAGGCCTTAAGTCGCGAGAGCCGTTGGCAGGAGGTGATAAAGGAGCATGAAAGGATCCTTGATGCGATCAAGCAGGGAGATGCAATCAGCGCAAGAGAAGCGATGAATGATCATCTCGATCGGAGCAAGACTACGGTTTTAGAAAAATTCGACTCTGATTCGGAAAGGCAATCGCCTACTTCAGGACTCAAAAATCCATAAATACAAAAAGGGGGGAATCATGAGGATTCGGCCTTTTGAGTACCACACAGCGGAGAGTTTAGAGGATGCCTTACATCAATTGGATAGGTATGGATCCAATGCAAAGGTTCTCGCTGGTGGAACAGATCTTATCGTTAGGATGAAGAAAAAGGTAACGCTTCCACA
>JALTIG010000230.1 GCA_027004185.1 bacterium
ATCTTCTTCTCCTTATACGTGGAGAGTATTGCAGCAGGGGAGGAAAGCGGCCGACTCAGCGAGGTGCTCGCAGGCCTTTCAGAGTATCTCAATCGCCAGATAGCCCTGAGGAATCGGTTATTGACTTCACTGGCCTATCCATCAATCATGGCACTTGTCGCATTCGGTGTTTTCTTGATCCTGATTGTTTACGTTTTGCCCTCTGTCTCAGAGATTTTTAAGACTATCCACCAACCCTTACCTCTGGTTACCCGTCTGTTTCTACGCATTGGGGAGTGGACACAGACCTATGGAATTCTGGTTCCCATGGCGCTCACTATCCTTTTTATCCTGCTTCTCAAGATCAAGAAGACCCCGGAAGGACAACGTTTTTTTGACCGTTTATGGCTCCGGATTCCTTACGTTGAGCAGTGGGTAAAAAAGGCGCAGATTGCTCGGTTTAGCCGAACGCTTTCCACGATTCTGGCTAGTGGGGTTCCCTTGGTGAAGGCGCTTCGATTGACGAAAGGGGTGATTACCAATCGCATTTTGCAGGGATCGTTGGAAGAGGTGATTCGCCACATCGCGGAAGGTCAGGCCCTTGGTGAGGCATTGGAACGACTCTTCTGGGTACCACCGATTGTCATTCAGATGATAGTGGTGGGGGAAGAGAGCGGGGGGTTAGAAGAGATGCTCCTGAGCGTGGCAGAGATGTACGAGGGGGAAACAGAAGTGGCATTGAAAACACTTCTCTCGGTTATTGAGCCCGTGATGATTCTCTTCATGGGTGGCATTGTGGGATGGATTGTGATTTCAGTCCTTTTACCCATTTTCAATATGAACCAGTATATAAGGTGAAGAGATGATAAGGCAGATGCGAGCTGAAAAAGGGTTTACATTAATTGAATTGATGGTTGTAGTGATCATCCTTGGGATCCTGGCAGGTCTGGTAATCCCAAGGATCGTAGGAAAACCGGAAGAGGCACGGCGAATCAAGGCCAAGATTCAGATACAGAACTTTGAAAAGGCCCTTCGGCTTTTTTATCTTGATAACGGGTTCTATCCTACCACGGAACAGGGACTGAAGGCCCTGGTTGAAAAACCGACCACCGGAAGAATCCCCCGGCAATATCGGGAGGGAGGTTACCTGGAGGGGCGCAAGATTCCGAAAGATCCGTGGGGCAACTCTTATGTCTATATCTCTCCTGGTATCCACGACAAGGATTTTGATATTATCTCCTTAGGTGCTGATGGAGAGGAAGGGGGAAAGGGGAACGACGCGGATATCGAGAGCTGGAACCTTGAAAAAAACAACTGAAGTAGCCTTTAAAACGTAATGAACCGTAAGAAACGTGCCGGGCAAACCGAAGGATCAAATGGATTCTCGCTGATTGAATTGTTGATTACCTTGAGTATTGCGGCAATTCTTATTGGATTTGCCGCACCGAAAATTTCTGTCTTGTTTCCCGACGCCAAAGAAAAAACTATAGAGCGTTTCCGCCATGCCCTGATGAGAGCCCGTTGGATAGCGGCAAGGGATGAGATCCCTGTGCGTTTAACCTTCGATTTCAAGAGTCAGCGTTTGGTGCTTTCAGAAAAAATAAAAGGTAAAGAAAAGGGTCTCTCCGTGTTCAGATTACCTTCGGATGTTAGGATGGTTGGGCCGTGGAACCCCTCCTCGGGGCAAAAAGCGATGTTGTCGATTTGGTTCTATCCGGATGGTAGAGGAGGAGGTTTCGGGATTTTTTTAGAGGAGGGTCTCTCTCGTTTCACAGCCATTGGTTACCCGTATCGTTCGGGCGTGGAGCTTTTAAACGGGTGGCAGAAAGGTTTCAGAAATGGTTGATCGAAAGGGTATGACCCTGTTGGAGGTCCTTGTGGCCCTTTCCATTCTCGCTATCTCATTTGTCCTTTTGATTCGTGCCCATATTCAATCCTATACAATCGTTGCCCAAAGCGATGAGTTGAACCGTGCTACACTTCTTGTAGAAAGTGTTTGTGCCAGGCTGGATGCATTTGGATGGACAGATATCTCTTCGCGACAGGGACTGGATGAAGGTCCCCCACGGCTTTTTTACCGGGTGTGGATAAAGGGCTCTCCCATTCCCAGAGTCAAGCAGGTGGTTATAAAGATCTTTCGCAGCAAACAGGAGAGACCCCTGATAACCCTAACGCGATGGATGATATCCCCATGAATCGGCAGGGATTTACACTGATTGAACTCCTCTTAGCGGTTACGCTTTCTGCCCTCATGGTGGGAATTGTCATGGGCACTTACCTGGGGATTCGTAGAGGTGTTCGGGAGAACCTGGTGAAACATGAAGCAGAATTGGAAGGTGGGCTTATCATCCGGCGAATGGGATGGGACCTTACCTCGGCCTATATGGGGAATCCGTGGATCCCCGAGCGGTTCTACT
>JALTIG010000231.1 GCA_027004185.1 bacterium
CCCTTACCTTGATGATCAACGCTATCACCCCTAACACCGGTAAACCCAAAAGGATCAAAAGGAAAGCCAATGTGTGATTGATCGCTGTGATGAAAAGTCTGGATCTCCAAGTATAGCCGTTCATTAAGTTAATTCCGCGGCAAGGAGAAGAGGAAAAACCACCAACCAGACTCAGCTTTTTCCATGAGCTTTTATATAGATTTTTTGTGCCTCGCGTGTCAATATTTTTCTTATTTGAGGCCTTTAGGATACTGTGGATCTCTCGCTTCCTGTTGGTATCCCGAGTCATCTTGCAAAACGATCATTGATTTAATAACATGGGTCAAATCTTACCTGAAGGAGTGATACGTGGCAGAATTTTTGGAGGGACTAAAGCGAACCCATTTCTGCGGAGAAATAGAAAAGAAGGACGTGGGCAAAAAGGTCACCATAATGGGATGGGTGCAGTCCAGGCGGGACCATGGTGGTGTCATCTTCATCGATCTTCGAGACTACACCGGTATCGTTCAGATCGTTTTTAACCCAGACATATCTCTCAAGGCCCACCGTACAGCCCATTCTCTCAAGGATGAATATGTCATTGCAGTTACAGGGAACGTACAATACCGTCCAGAGGACTCCATCAATGAGAAACTCCCCACCGGTGAGATAGAGGTCATGGTTGCCTCCCTCATAATTTTAAACGAATCCCTCCCTCTCCCCTTTCCCATTGAGGACGAAATCGATACGGGAGAGGCAACCCGCCTGAAATATCGGTACCTTGACCTGCGGCGCCGCCCGATGCAGACTCAACTGATCGTGCGACATCACTTACTGCAGATCACCCGCTCATATCTCGTTAACCACGGTTTTTTTGAGATAGAGACACCATTTCTTACGAGGAGTACCCCGGAAGGTGCTCGAGATTATCTCGTCCCGAGCCGGGTTAACCCAGGCAAGTTCTATGCCCTACCTCAATCCCCTCAGCTTTTCAAACAGCTCCTAATGATCGCTGGATTCGAGCGCTACTTCCAGATCGTGAAGTGTTTCCGGGATGAAGATCTCAGGGCAGACCGTCAACCGGAGTTCACGCAGATTGACATGGAGCTCTCGTTTGTCGAGGCGAAAGACGTGAGAAACGCAACGGAGGGGCTCCTATCTGAGATCTTTGAGAAGATCCTGGGGATATCCCTTCCAAGGCCTTTTCCCGTTTTAACCTACGCGGAGGCCATGCGACGCTTTGGGAGCGACAAACCGGATCTTCGTATCCCCTGGGAACTGTCTGACTTCACAGACGTTGCGAGCGACGTTGATTTCAAGGTTTTTAGAAGTGCCGTAGAGAGGGGGGGACGTGTAAAAGCCTTAAATGCGAAGTTCTGTGGTAGCTTGTCTCGGAAGGAGATCGAGGACCTCCTTGCTGAGATTGAGCCCTACGGGGCAAAGGGCCTGGCATGGATAAAGATAACGGACAAAGGTCCCCAGTCTCCCATTGTCAAATTCCTCGATGAAGGATTCCTTGAAGAGGTTTTCAAGCGCACGGGGGCCTCACAGGGGGATCTCCTCTTCTTCCAGGCAGACGATGGAGATGTCGTAAACGCCGCCCTCAGCCACCTTCGAACCCATCTGGGTCAGCAGATGCTTCCCCTCTCCAAGAAGGACTTTCGACCTCTCTGGGTCATTAATTTCCCCCTTTTGGAGTATGATGCCGAAGCAAAACGATATGTAGCCATCCATCACCCCTTTACAGCCCCTCTCCCAGAGGATATCCCCCTCCTCTCGAAAGACCCCTCAAGGGTACGTGCCCAATCATATGATATCGTGTTGAATGGATACGAGATCGGGGGTGGAAGCATCCGAAACCATTTCCGAGCAATACAGTCTCAGATCTTCTCCCTTTTAAACATCTCCAAGGAAGAGACGAACAAAAAATTTGGCTTTTTGTTGGAGGCCTTAAATTATGGCGCGCCCCCCCATGGCGGGATCGCCCTGGGCCTGGACCGGATTGCCATGCTCCTGACCGGCGGGAACTCCATCCGAGAGGTAATCGCGTTCCCCAAAACCCAGAGAGCCGTCTGCCTCTTAACAGAGGCACCCTCAGAGGTCTCTCCCGCGCAGCTCCAGGAACTTTATCTGAAACTTGTACCACCAAGGAAATAGACCATGCTCAAAATCGTTGTAATCGATGGCCAAGGCGGAGGAATCGGAAGCGCTATCATCAGAAAGATCAAGGATGTCTATGGCGAATCGGTTGAGTTAATCGCCCTGGGTACCAATGCAATCGCCACGGCTGCCATGATGAAAGCCAAGGCAAACAAGGGTGCAACGGGAGAAAACGCGATTGTTCTGAATGTCAGGAAAGCCGACCTGATCATCGGACCCTTGAGCATCGTGATGGCAAATTCACTGATGGGTGAACTAACCCCCAAAATGGCAGAAGCCGTCGCAAGCTCAAAAGCGCATAAGATTCTTTTCCCTCTCTTTCAGGAAGATCTCAGTCTTGTTGGGGTCAAAGGTCAACCATTTCCTCACCTTCTGGAGGCCTTGATTCAAGAAGAACTCAAAGAAAGGATCCATCATGTGTGAAGTGAACGCGTATCTATTAAAGGATAACAAAGAGACCCTCCTTTTGGAAAAGGTTTACAAGCTCGAAACCATGGAGGGGCAGATCCGCATCGAAAACCTCTTTGGAGAGCAGAAATTCGTCAACCTTTTCATTAAAGAGGTTGACTTTGACCGAAATCGGCTTGTATTTATTGAACATGAAAAAACGCCCTGATTTTCCACAGGATATCCACATCCCGTTCGTGTTTCAGGATGTAGCAGTATCCGCCAGGGACCTCTGATGCCAGGGATTTCGGTCAATCTCCTAACCTATTGATATTATTTAGATATTATGTGGTCAATCTATGCGCAATATGCTTTTTCCCTAAAGAATTAAGGCATATAGACCCGACAGACACCAGGATATTAACACCTTTTCCACAATTTTTGTGGAAAATTGCTATAACCGTTAAAAATGATTGTGAAAATCGGGATCGTTACCTTTGAAACCTCTCTTATATGTTTTTAAAGGATCTAAATCATGAGCGAACCCCCATTTCAAACAATTGCCTGGACCTCGGATGGAATTGCAATGTTGGATCAGCGGAAACTTCCTACACAGGTTCTCACACATCTTTGTCACGAAGCCGATTGCGTCATTGACGCCATTAAAGCCTTGGTTATTCGGGGAGCACCGGCGATTGGTGTAGCCGCAGCGATGGGGCTGGCCCTTGGGGCCCGTCAATTCCGGGAATCTACTCAAGAGGGCTTCCTAAAAAGATTTGAAGAGCTCTGTAGTCGATTTGCCGCTGCACGACCTACCGCAGTTAACCTATTCTGGGCCATCGAACGGATGAAAACCGTGGCCTATAGCAAGGCATACCCTGCCGTAATCAAGGCACTTGAATCCGAAGCGTTGAAAATTTGGAAGGAGGACGTAAGGATTAACCATGCTATCGGGGACCATGGAAAGGCACTGATCCCGTTAAAAGCGAATATCCTCACGCATTGCAATGCAGGTGCCCTCGCCACGGGAGGGTTTGGAACCGCCCTGGGAATCATCTATGCCGCCTTTAAAGAGGGAAAGGATATCCACGTTTACGCCGATGAGACCCGCCCCGTCCTTCAGGGTGCGCGGCTCACCGCATGGGAACTCCAACAACACAGAGTCCCTGTCACTCTCATCACGGACAACATGGCCGGCATGCTGATGAAGGAGAAGAAGATAGATCTGGTTATTGTGGGAGCAGACCGAATCGCGAAAAACGGGGACGCGGCCAACAAGATCGGGACCTATAGCTTGGCTGTCCTGGCCCATCATCACGGGATTCCCTTCTACGTGGCTGCCCCCACCTCAACGTTTGATAGAGAGATAACGTGTGGGGAAGAGATTCCCATTGAATTCCGCTCCGAAAAGGAGGTCCTTTACTGCGGCAAAAAACGAATTGCGCCCCGTGATATTAGGGTCTTCAACCCTGCCTTCGACGTGACTCCTTCTACGTACATCACAGGGATCATCACGGAAATGGGTATCATTCAGAATCCTGATACAGAGGCGATTGACAAATTATTCCAACCGTGAATCTCAAATCTCAGTTGATCGTTCCCCCACCATCGGGTCTAATCTCATAAAAGCTCTTGAAATGCCACTTCCTATAGTTTTCATCGAATTCATACCAGTCCACCTTCGCCCAAAATGCGTCTGCCAGGTTTTCGATTTCAGCCTTGGAAATTCCTTTATGATGCTTCAGCTTGTATCGCATCCGTTCCAGCATGGCTTGGGGCTCTACCGGTAAGTTCCCCCCCACCGGCTCGATCCCGTTATAGATCTTTATCGCCTTCAACATCCGAGAAATCCCTCTTTCGTACCTTCCCGTTCTTAAATCGATGAGGCCGAGGATTCCCAGTGCCCTGAAGTCATTCTGATCGAGTTTGTAGGCCAATCGGGCATATTTCCCAGCTTGTTCTATGTTCCCAAGCCGATATTGAACTTGCGCCATCGTCACATTGGCCTCCAGGCTCTTTGGATCCAAGGCAAGCGCCTTCTTCAGGATTGGCACACTTCCTACCAGATCCCCCTCCGAGACAAGGTCCTTGGCCTCAAACATGAGATTGGAGGTTCTCATCTGGACACCAGCACAACCTATAATAAAGAGAAATGCCATGAAGGCCGCAAATAAAATTTTTCCTTGCTTCATTTATCACCACCTCCCTCTTGTACATAAGATACCCCTTCTTTTGCAAAAGGCAAGTCTAAGATCCGGAGTCAATACCAAAAATCCTTAACACGATATCCGATAACCTATGAGAAGCTCCGCATATTCACACCGTTTATGTCAACAAGCAAATTGACAAAGAAACAGAACTCTGTTAGGTGTGAGAAGAAAAAATTTTAGGAGGCGCGTGTGGCTTCAAGTGGAAAAAGAGACCATCTTGGGTCCAGGATTAAAAAAATGCGACGGTCAAGAAAGATGAGCTTTGAAGAACTGGGGGCAGAATCTGGGTTAACACCCGACACGATTCGCGAGATAGAAAGGGGAGAGATTCTGCCCCCAGTTTCATCGATTATCAAGATTGCTAAGGCGCTTCAAATTGATTCCGGAGACCTGCTGAGCGAAGAAGAACGGGAAGATGCAGAAAAGAGAAAGATCGAAAGCTATGAGAAGCGTACCCGTGAGTACGCCTACCGCTCATTGACTCCCAATGCCCGCAACAAACACATGAAGGCCTTTCACGTGACCATTGAACCCCAGCAGGCGCACAAAATGGTAGAATATCAGCACGAGGGCGAAGAATTTATCTATGTTCTGGAGGGTGGACTAGAGATCTCCGTGGGGGATAACACATGGACCCTGAAAAAAGGGCAATCCATCCACTTCAACTCCGCGTTGATCCATAAGTTAAACAATCCAAAACCGGAAACCACAGAACTTCTGGTCGTCATTTATACCCCCTGAACCCACGGAACAATTTCGGACACCCTGGATGTGCGGCTCCTAATAAATTTAAGATCGGAGAAGGAAAAGGCGGATGTTAACAGGAAACTTTGCTCTGAAAAGACTTCCATCGGATAAATTGAATGAGTTGAAGGAAATGGCAAGGCAGGTTCGGGGAGATATCCTGAGAATGACAACCCTTGCGGGTTGTGGACATCCCGGTGGTTCCATGTCCTCCACGGAAATCTTTCTGACCGTCTGGGCAAATGCCAACATTTCCCCCGAAAACCGCCTGGATCCCACCCGCGATAGGATCATCGTAAGCCACGGCCATACCTCACCCGGGGTTTATGCGGTCTTGGGAAGGCGTGGGTTCTTTGATCTTAAACAGGCGGTGGCAACCTTTCGCTTGGCAGGCAGTCCTTTCGAAGGGCACATCGAGCGCAGTGTACCTGGCGTAGAGTGGAGCACAGGAAATCTTGGACAAGGGTTATCGGCAGGGTGTGGGTTTGCCTTGTCCTCCCACCTGAAAGGAATCGATCAAAACCATGTTTTTGTCCTGATGAGTGACGGGGAGCAACAGAAGGGACAGGTCTCCGAGGCCCGGAGATTTGCCAAGAAATTCAAACTGACCCGTATAACGGTGATCGTGGATACCAACAGGATCCAGATCAGTGGCACAACAGACCAGGTTATGCCGCAGGCCCTTCGTAAAAACTATGAGGCAGACGGGTGGCGGGTCCTGGAGGTGGATGGACACGACATCAAGGCGCTGTATGAGGCCATCGTCGAGGCTCAGTTGGATGAAACCTCTCCGGTGGCAATCCTGGCTCATACCACCATAGGGAAAGGGGTCTCATTCATGGAAGGTACGCCCAAGTATCACGGAATGGCCCTGAACGCTGAGGAATTCAAAAAAGCCATGAACGAGTTAGGGCTCTCTGCAGACCTTTCCGAGTACCAGGCACTGCGGGAAAGGGCCACTTTCAGTCCAATCCCATTCCCTATAACTGAGATGCCACCCCTAAACAGGGGAACCCCTCGGACATACACACCAGATATCAAGACCGATAACCGTTCCGCCTACGGGGCTGCCCTTACGGATCTGGCGGAAATAAATGGTAAAATGGAGGTACCTTTTGCCGTTTTTGACTGTGACTTGGCCTCTTCGGTCAAGACAAATGGATTTGCGCGTGTCAGACCGAACCAGTTTTTTGAAAGCGGGATCCAGGAACATTCTACCGCAACCACGGCAGGTGCGGTTTCTGCGGACGGAATTGTCACCTTTTTCTCGGATTTTGGGGTCTTCGGGGTTGACGAAACCTATAATCAACACAGACTTAACGACATCAATCACACGAATCTCAAACTTGTCTGCACCCACAACGGGCTCGACGTGGGAGAGGACGGAAAGACCCATCAATGCATCGATTATCTTGGCCTTTTGCGAAATCTCTTTACCTTCAAGGTCATTATCCCTGCAGACCCTAATCAGACTGACAGGGTAATTCGGGCCATTGCCGGGGAACCAGGAAATTTTTTTGTGGGCATGGGACGCTCGAAAACCACCGTCGTGACGAACGAGGAAGGGGCTCCCCTGTTCGCGGGTGACTATATGTTCGAATACGGAAGGATCGATCGTCTCCGTGATGGCGACAAAGCCGCCATCTATTGTTATGGGTCCACCGTTCCAAAGGCTCTCAAGGCGTGGGAAATCCTA
>JALTIG010000232.1 GCA_027004185.1 bacterium
TATCTTTTCTCTCTTCCAGGAATCCTGCCAGGCAGTTGGGTTGGCAATGAACTGTGTGTTGGTCACCATGAGCTCTTCAACTATTCTAAGCCCATTGGCACGTATGGTGCTTCCCGTTTCAGTAACCTCCACGATGGCGTCGGCCAGGCCTTCTGTGATTTTTGCCTCGGTTGCCCCCCAGGAAAATTCTACTTCAACATCGATGCCCCTTTCTTTGAAATAACGCCGGGTAAATTGAACAAGTTCCGTATAGATCTTCTTCCCTTGGAGGTCTTCAGGTTTCTGTATTGGGGAATCCTTAGCCACAACGAGGACCCAACGAGCGGGACTCTGGCTTGCCTTGGAGTAGACGAGATCCGTGACGACAACGACGTCTGAATCGTTTTCCATGACCCAATCCTTCCCTGTAAGCCCTGCGTCCATGGTTCCTTGCTCGACAAATCGAGACATCTCTTGGGCCCGAGCCATTATGCACCGGATCTCTGGGTCATCGATCCTTGGAAAATAGTTCCTTGAAAAGACGGTTATTTTCCATCCAGACCGCTTGAACAACTCTATCGTGGAGGATTCTAGACTCCCTTTCGGAATACCCAGGGTGAGTTTGTGGTTCATTTATATACCTCTTTTGGATTGAATACTGGAGGTTCGATTTCTTTAAAGGTGCCGTTGTTATCCATCTCTCGGTAAAAACAACTTCTGTGGCCGGTATGACAGGCGGCGCCCCCTATCTGGTGGACCTTGAGTAGAATCGCGTCTTCATCGCAGTCGATGTAGATCTTTTTGACCTCCTGAAAGTTGCCCGACGTTTCTCCTTTGATCCAAAGTTTTTGGCGCGAGCGGCTCCAATAAGTGGCCTTTCGAGTTTTCAAGGTGTGCTTATATGCTTCTTCATTCATATAGGCGAGCATCAAAACATCCCCTGTTGCATCGTCCTGAACGATGACAGGAACCAACCCGCCACCCTTTTCAAAGTCTATCTTCATGGTCTTCCCGCGGCTCTTCAATGTTATTTCTTCAAGCCCTTAACCAGAAAGATGTGATAATCGACGTGAGTAAAGGGGTGCACCTGCGGATATCTCTGAAAAAGCCACCCGGTCCAGATAAGTGTTCCGTCCTGGTAAACCCTGACCTTTGCCGCCGGATTCTTCTGCTCATTGTCTTTGGAGGTAATCAAAGAACCACCCATGGTGAAATTTGGGAGGAAATACACGACCTCAATCTTGAAAGGTGTCCCTTGGATCTTGGTCTTCCGACCAATTGGCAGGACTACGGTCTTTTGCTTCCTGGTCTTAATAACGTGGATAGAAAGAACCACCTTTTTCCACGTTGTCTTGACGTCTTCCGGAACCTTCACGACAAAATCGCTAATCTTTGTCATGCCGCCATGATGAAATTTCTCTGGAGGGGCTTGGCTGGAGGAGGGGGTGGAAGTTTGTTTAACATTCGCTGGAGTCTTCGCAGCCGTTTTTTTTGCTTGCTGCTTCTTTGATTCCTGGTTTGAAGATTTTGAGTTTGAGCATGAAATTCCCAGGAGTGAAACGATAACCATAACCATGATAATAGGGATCGAACGTTTAATTTTTATTACCTCCTTAAATTTATGGCGGAGAGAGAGGGATTCGAACCCTCGGTAGGGGTTTAAACCCTACACTCGCTTAGCAGGCGAGCGCCTTCAGCCAACTCGGCCATCTCTCCGGATCCTTAATTGTACAGATACACTTTATAAAATAACCCGTTGAAAAAGTAAAGAGGGAAAAGCCCAGCTCTTCCCATTGATTTTTGACCTTTTACCCAGGAGAAAATCATGCTAAATTAGTACTTCGATGTTACCATATCTCGGAAAACGGCTGTTGGGGATGATCCCTTTGCTCTTAGGGATAACCTTAATCTCCTTTCTGGTTATCCATCTCGCACCGGGGAAACCGACAGGACTGGAAACGAACCTAAATCCAAAAATCACGGCAGAGGTTCGTCAGCGTCTTATGGCCTATTATGGACTGGACAAACCTCTCTCTGTCCAGTACTGGATGTGGCTCAAGCGGGTCGTTTTTCTGGACTTCGGAAATTCGTTTGCCCCAGACCACCGCCCTGTTATTGATAAGATCAAAGAAAGGATCCCGATTACGGTGACGATTAACGTTCTTTCCCTCATTCTGATCATCATCGTTTCCCTCCCTATCGGGATCTATTCAGCAACCCACAAGGGGTCCATTTTTGACCATGCTGCAACTCTCTTTGTTTTTATCGGTTTTGCTGTGCCTGCTTTCTGGTTGGCTTTGCTGTGTATGATGCTGTTCGGGGTTCATCTTCACTGGCTGCCGATATCAGGGATTCATTCCATGGGGTATCCGTATATGAGCC
>JALTIG010000233.1 GCA_027004185.1 bacterium
GGATGGGAGACATCACTTCACATGTACGCGTGCAAATTGCGCCACATCAAAAGTTAGAAAACAGGTTGAAAGCCGGTGCGGTTCCACCGGCTTTCTCCTTATGTTGCATGACAGTTAAACACAATCACCAACACGGGGCAGTCAGACCAAAAAAAGAGAGATAGAACAGGCCTTATGAAAAAACTCTTGAACAGGTTGGTCTGGATAATCGATGGGCTAAGCTATGTAACCGGGGGGTTGGCAGCTTTGTGTTTGGTTGCCTCTTCAATCATTGTAACCGAGGGGGTCATTACCAGAAAGTTATTTAGCATCTCTGCTGTCTGGCAGATCGAGGCCTCTGTTTTTCTCCTGATTTATGCATGTTTTTTAGGAGCTGCTTACGCCCAGATGCATGAACACCATCTTAATGTAGATCTGGTTATTACACATCTTTCACCGAAATGGGGGAAAATTACGGTCATCATTGCTGCCATGGTAAGTTGCCTTATCTGTGGAGTTATCGCTTGGTATAGCTGGCCTATGTGGTGGAAGGCAGTGGTTCATCATGAACACTCCGATTCGCTTTGGGGACCACCTCTTTGGATCCCCTATTTATCTCTACCTCTTGGAATGTCAATCCTGTTCTTTCAGTATATAGTTTATATAGCTAGAAAAATAGTTTCACTAAAACAATCGAAACTACAAGAGCAGGTAACGATCCATTGCTAATCGAGTAAGAATGGCCTTAAGATTCGCAGGGAAAGGGGAGCTTTGATTGGACGAATATGTTCTTGCTATATTGCTTTTTGGGAGCACCTTTGTCCTGTTAATGTCTGGGATTCCGATATGGGCTGGATTAGCGGGTGTCTCTATTATTTTTGTACTCATCTTTTCTCCTCATCTGTTATCCATGTTTCCCTTCGTCATCTACGGAAGTATGGACAATTTTGCTCTGTTGGCGATTCCTCTATTTATCCTTCTCAGTGCCCCCATCTCTGAATCAAATGCCAGTAGAGACCTCTATGAAGCACTTCATAAATGGCTTCACAAAATACCTGGCGGGATTGGGATTGCCAATCTGATTGCGTGCGGTATCTTCGCGGCACTATGTGGGTCAAGCCCCGCAACAGCAGCCGCTATCGGTGGAATCGGTATCCCTGAGATGAGACGACGGGGCTATTCTCCCGCCCTAAGCACAAGCTTAATCGCCCACGGTGGGACCTTCGGAATCTTAATTCCCCCCAGCATTACCATGATCTTATATGGGGTTGCTACCGAGACCTCCATAGGAAAATGTTTCATAGCCGGCGTCATCCCCGGCCTTTTGCTTGTGGGGTTAAGCTGCATTTGGGTAGGAGTGATTTTTGTCTATCGTCGTATCATTCCACCAAAACCTGGAGCCCTGTATTATATTCAGGAAAAGAGAGGAACCGAGTCCTTTACCTTTAAGGAAAGGATGGTATCCTTAATTAGGGTTCTCCCCTTTGTCCTCCTTATCTTCGGAATTATGGGTTCCCTTTACGGTGGGTGGGCAACACCGAGTGAAGCAGCGGGATTAGGTGCCATACTTTCTCTCTTCTTTGTAATAACCATCTATAAAGTTTATCAGCCAAAACAGCTTTGGAAGATCTTCATCAAGGCATTAAATGAAAGTACCATGATCCTTATGATCATGGCGGCAGCCCTTTTATTTGCCTATGTTTCTTCCGATCTCTATGCGACCCAGACCTTGGGAGCCCTTATCTTGAAACTACATGCTGGGAAATGGGGGATAATCGTCATCATCAACATCTTCCTTCTCATCCTCGGCTGCTTTTTGCCCCCTGCAGCCGTGATTTTGATGGTAGCTCCTATGCTCCTTCCGGTCATTAAGGGCCTGGGTCTTGATCCCGTTTGGTTCTCTGTAATTATGACAGTAAATCTCGAAATGGGTCTCGTAACCCCCCCTGTTGGGCTAAATCTGTATATCGTTAAAGACATTGCCCCGGATATTCCGATGTCACAGGTTCTCCTGGGTATGTTACCATTTTTTATCATTGATATTTTGGTTATCACCTTCACATGCATCTGGCCACAACTGGCACTTTGGCTCCCTAATAAGATGATTGGATAGCTCAGATACAATGCCCTTTGCGTCCCTTAGAATACAAAATCTTGTATGAATTGGAGTTCACTTTTTTTATAAACAAAAGGGAACTCCTCAAGTGTTACATTTTATAAGGAGGAATGTGTGGCAACAATAGCTGTCATCATACCAGGCAATCTGAGCAAAACTGCCCTTGATGTCCGGATCTCTCATATGAACCGTTTTCTAATACCACCGGACAAGATTGTTCCGTACACATTTCAAGGGGAGATCAGAGAGATAAGATCAGGGGCA
>JALTIG010000234.1:0-796 GCA_027004185.1 bacterium
TCTACTATTTCATTCCGCTGTATCTCCATCTGACCAGAGATCTTTCTAAGATGAAAGGCACCGTGGAAACGGTGAAAACCAAAAACGGCGAAGGTGCTTCCGGGCCGGAAAAGGGGAATCTCATGTTGAACCTCAAAGGAACCTTTCTAGTGCGGGCAAGATAGGGAGCTTTGAATATGGAAGGTGGAATGGGGAAGGAAAACTATGAGAAAAATACAATGTGCCGCAGAACTTGATGGTGCCTTTTACCGATGTTCCGGCACAACTCTCGAGCAGGTAGTGGACCTGGGCGACCTGCAGGGAGTCGAGCGTGTTGTCTCGGATTTCCCGGGTGCTATTTCCAGGACCACCACGGTGGAGGCCCCATACAAGTACGCGGAAGTGATGGTGCGTAAACACTTGCAGGAAACCGGTGAGTTCGATGAACCCGTCACCCTGATTACCCATTGGAAAAAGAAGAGAGGCCATAATGCCACCGATATCTTTTACACCGCCCTTCCCGCGCGCCTCTACTACCGCTCCCTTGATGCGGCAAAAAATCATAAAGACCGTGTCCTCCTGTTTCCTCTCTATGGTGTTCTCTATGGTGTCCTGAAAAAGCTAAGAGCAACCCATCCAGTTGCGGTGGTGTTCCAGCATGGCCGGGTTGCGGACATCCTGCTGGGCGATCGGAAACGAATTTTCTATGCCAACAGACGCGTTGCGTTTGATGAAACCCCTGAGCAGCTTTCTTCCCTCTGGCAGATGATTTTATCGGAGATCGAGTCTGCCGAAGAAGAACATCACATTTCAGCGG
>JALTIG010000234.1:806-2356 GCA_027004185.1 bacterium
TCACCCGCGGTGGAAGAAAAAGTTCATTACCTTGAGGAGGCATCCTTTTTTCTTGAAGGGCGGGAAAGAAAGATCTCTTTCGTGAAAGCGCTCACGGATGCCCCGGCATCTCTGGCGGTTTCCAGACCATCTGAAAAAATCTCCTACTATTGTGCAAGATGGCTCCCTGTGCTCGATGTTGCGGTGATTGTCATTGTGCTATGCTGTGTTGGCGGGAATTTCTGGTACGGGGAGAAAAACCAGTCCCTCGAAAAGATCATAAAAGCAAGAGAGAAAAAGCTTACGGAGATAAGAAAGGAACAGCAACTGGCTGTAGTCCCCTATGAGGAAATCTTTCGTTTCGTCAGAGATCTTTCGCTGTATCGGGATGTTCCCAGTTTCAAGACAATCGTCAACGATATTTCAGAAGCCCTCTTCGAGGGAGGCTCCATTCATGTGCTGAAAGCGGACTATAACAAGGGGAATCTCAAGCTGGAGCTCCTCGGGAAAGTGACTGTTCCATTTGACAAGGCTTTCAGGGGGTACCAGCGGTTTTGCCGTATCATGACGAAAAAGGGCTATACCCTGGTGAACAGGAATTTCAACACGTCCATTAGCGAGTCGCAGTTTGTGGTGACACTGGAGAGAAGGACCGGATGACAAAGAAGTATGTGTCCATATATACCGTTTCCATTCTCCTCGTGGCCCTTGCGGTGGCTGGATTTCAGGCCTACCGGGTTTTTGCGAGTCCGATAAGGGTGAAACGGTTGGTGGTCCAGAAACCAGTGTCAACAGTGATGGTCCCTGATGAGCAAGTGCTCCGGGAGATGGCGTCGCTGCAGAATGATATGGGAAAACTGATACAGCCGATTTCCGTTCAAAGGGAACCAGTCAATTTGAAGCTTTTCGGCTATGAAGCTGTTCAGCGGGGGAAGATGAGAAAGAGACTCAGCGGGCTGGGCTTAGGGTGGAACAATACTCATTTTCTCACCATGGCTTTCAAAGGGGCGAAGAAGGGTTTTTGCGTCATTGACGGCACCTTTTATCCCCAGGGAGCGCAGTTGCCGGACGGCAGCATTATTCGCACGGTGGAACGAAACCGCGTACTCCTCGTCAAGAGGAAACGGAAAATCTGGGTAGACATGGTAAAGGAAGGCCGGATCAAGGAACAGGGAACAGGAAAAACGGGAGAGAAGGAGTGATGTTCTATATACGAGCAGTGGCGGTTCTTTTGGCGTTTGTCATCGGGGGATGCAGCCTTGATTCATCCATTGTGCGAAAAAGGGAGAGACCGTCCGCTGAAAAAATCGTAAAACAAGTCACGGATGAAGTTTCGAACACAGGAGCGCTCCACAAGAAACTGGTGGAGGACCTGGAGAAGAATGCCCCGAGAGCGGTGGATGTAGAGCCGGTCATGCCAGTCTATGATCCGCTCGAAGACCATATGGTATCCTTTTCCATGATTGATGAAGACTTCAAGCTGGTCCTTTACTCTCTCGCCCAGTCCGTCGGAATGAACCTTATCATTGATCCGAGCGTTAGTGATGAAAAACGTCTCGTCACGCTGCATT
>JALTIG010000235.1 GCA_027004185.1 bacterium
AAGAAATGGGAGTACCTGTTTTTCGTGGATATTGAAGGACACAAAGACGACGATAACGTTGCACATGCCCTACGGGAAATGGAAAAGGCCTGTAGCTATCTTAAGCATCTCGGTTCCTATCCAGTAGGAGGCGAACCATGGGATTAGAACATCCAAAGGTGGGCATCGTGGGTGGCACGGGTAGAATGGGCTCCTGGTTCACAAGGTTTCTTGAACATCAAGGCCTTGAAGTGATCCAGACGAGTCGCTCGACGGAACTTCCTCCCCGACAGGTAGCAGCCATGTGTGATGTGGTTGTGATATCCGTCCCCATAAAAGATACTCTTGATGTTATAAAGGAAGTGGGCCCACTGATTCCCGAGAACGGTCTCCTAATTGATCTTACCTCTATCAAAACAGAAGTGATCGAGGCCATGTTAAAATACTCCGTCTGTCAGGTTGTAGGGCTTCATCCCCTTTTTGGGCCTGAGAGCAGCGGGGATTCCGGGGCTAAGCGCATTGCCGTATGTCCTGCCAGAGGGGAACAGGGGCATCACTGGGTGATGCACATCGCTACCAGAGGGGGTCTAAAACCGCTTGTCATTGATCCCTTACTCCACGACCAGCTTATGGGGATAGTTCAGGGAGCAAACCATTTTGCCCTGATCGCCTTGGCCCTTGCCATCAAGGAGTCCGGCTATAGGCTTGAAGAGATTCTGCACAGTTCGACGCGGACCTTCGAACAAACCGTGAAAAGAATCAGGGCCATGCTGGAACAACCCTCTCATCTTTTTGCCTCTTTGTTATTGGACAATCCCTATTCAAGGAGCTCCATCGATTCCTATGTGGCATCGTGTCGGCGTCTCGCAAAGGCAATTAATAGAGGGCAAAGAGAGGATTTCGAAGAACTCTTCTGTTCCCTGAGACAATTTTTTCAGATAGAGGAGGGAATATTATGAAAGAAGTTTGGGTTCATGCGGATCCATGGGACAAGGAACTCGTCACAACCGCCCTAGAAGCAGGGGCTGATGCCGTTATCGTCCCAGATGAAAAGGTAACGGCAGTCAAGAAGCTTGGAATTATCAAAACCATCTCAGAGAATGGAGACCTAAAATGGGGAGAAGATGTAGTGGAGGTAGAGGTAACGGGCGCAGGAGAGGAAGAGAAGATCATAAGACAGAGCCGGGACAAAAAGGTGGTGGTCAAGACGACAGATTGGTCGATCATCCCCCTCGAAAACCTGATTGCCAGAGCGGACAACATATTTATTTATGTTCATAATCCAGATGAGGCGAAAACCGCTCTGGGGATCTTGGAAAAGGGGGTTGCCGGAGTCATTATTAGGGAACCTGATCCAGGTCGCTTAAAAGAAATAATCAATGGGGTGAAGTCTTGTAGTGAAGTTCTGGAGCTTGTGGAGCTTCGAATCGATTCGGTGAGACCTGCCTCTATGGGGGATAGGGTATGTGTGGATACCTGCACGATGATGAAGGAAGGAGAGGGCATTCTAACAGGGAACAGCAGCCAGGGACTTTTTCTAATACATTCTGAGAGTATAGAAAACCCTTATGTTTCTCCCAGGCCTTTTCGTGTCAATGCGGGGGCGGTACACGCCTATGTGAGGGTACCTGGGGGAAGGACCCGATACCTGTGTGAGCTCGCGGCGGGCGACGAGGTGGTTGGGATCGATTCAAAGGGACACACGATGAATCTGACAGTGGGAAGGGTGAAGATAGAGCGGAGGCCGATGCTTCTCGTCCAGGCAATAGGACCAAATGGGTTGGTCAGCGCCATTGTTCAGAATGCCGAGACAATCCGTTTGGTGGGTGTAGACGGAAAACCTGTCTCAGTGGTTAATCTTAAACCCGGTGATAAGGTTCTGGGTTTGGTAGAAGAGACGGGAAGACATTTTGGATACAAGATAAAGGAATCCATTACGGAAAGATAGATTGTACAAATAGATAACAGGAGGGAGGATGTTTTGTATCCCCATCATGGCACAAGATAATCCCGAGGCCTTGGCAAAAATGAAAAGGGCCACCTTTGCAGCGGATGTATTTGAGATAAGGCTTGACACAATGGAATCCTTTGACCTCAAGGAGTTAATCGATCTTTCCCCCAGGCCGGTTCTCGTAACATATCGTTCCAGGAGTGAAGGTGGCAGAGGAATCGTAGACCCGGAAGTCAGTTTTGAATATCTCCTTCAGGCCGTGAGGTACGGGGCTGACTATATTGATATCGAACTCACTATGCCGTCAACATTGCGCAACCGGATCCTTCAAGAACGGGGTTCGACCAAAGCGATCATATCAAAGCACACAAAATCCTACACCCCATCTCTTCGCGAATTAGAGAAAATCTTTAAAAAGGCAGCTCAAGCAGGGGGCGATATCATTAAGATTGTTGCTTATGCCAGGTCATGGGAGGATAACCTGAGAATAGTGAAAGTCATCCCTCTGGCTAAGAAAGCAGGGTTAGAAGCCATTGCCTTTTGCATGGGACAGAAGGGGAGACTAAGCAGGGTCATTTCTCATCTTATGGGTGGGGCGATGAGTTTTACCCCTTTAGAATATGGGGAAGAGTCAGCCCCTGGACAAATACCTATTGGCAAGATGAAGGAAATTCTGAGACATTTGGTAGCATGATAATAGACCAACACACGTCTCTTTATGGAGTGGTGGGTTATCCTGTCAGACATTCCTTGAGCCCTGCTATCCACAATGCGGCCTTTGCTGCAAAGGGTATAAACGCCGTTTACCTTGCCTTTGAAACGATGGATATTGAGGGTGTCATGCGAGCGACAAGGTCCCTTGGAATCAAGGGAATGAGCGTAACGATACCTCATAAATCATCCGTGATCCCCTTTCTGGACAAAATAGATCGACTTGCGGAAGAGATAGGGGCAGTCAATACCGTGGTTAATCAAGATGGATGCCTGGTTGGCTATAATACGGACGCCACGGGGGCACTGAAGGCCCTGGAGCAAAAGATCGATCTGAAGGGAAGGGATTGTCTGATTGTAGGGGCCGGGGGTGCGGCTCGCGCTATTGGCCATATCCTGAAAGAGCATGGCGTGAGATTAACCATCACCAATCGCACGCCTTTTAAGGGGGAATCCCTGGCGGAACGGTTGGATTGCTCCTTTATACCCTGGGAAGAGAGAGATGGGTGCAAACCGGATATTGTCATCCAAACCACCCCCATAGGGATGACTCCGAAAATAGACGAGTGTCCACTTCCCGGGAACGCCATAAAAAGAGGCATGACGGTTATGGATATCGTTTACAACCCCGCACGCACCAGGTTGCTCAAGATGGCCCGGGCAAAGGGATGTACTACCATTAGCGGCGTTTCAATGTTTGTCTATCAAGGGGTTGAGCAGTTTAGACTTTGGACGGGTATTGAGCCACCGGTTCGTTTTATGGAGAAAACGGTTAAAAAGGCGTTGGCAAAAGCCGGCATGGGAAGGTAGCAGGATGAAAGAGATAAAACCGATCCAGAAACTCAATGCTGCCGTCAGGATACCCGGTTCCAAAAGCGTCACGCACCGGGCCCTCATCGCGGGGGCCTTGGCCCGAGGGGAAAGCATCCTCAAAAATTACTTGCGATGTGAAGATACGCTTTACACCATGAATGCCCTAAAGAAACTCGGCGTACCCCTGCTTCCTGTTGATCGAGAGGTGTTGAAGATATGGGGAACGGGGGGAGAATTTAAGCAACAAGATAACAGAAAAGAGCTCTATGTCGGAAATTCCGGGACTACACTTCGCTTTCTGATGTCGTTCGCGGCATTGGCTAACTGTGAATGTATCCTTAAGGGCAGCCGTCGCATGTGCCAGAGACCCATTGGGGACCTAACGACAGCGCTAAGGCAGATGGGGGTGGAAACCGTTTGTCTCGGAGATGGCGGGATGCCCCCTGTTCTGGTGTGCGGCAGAGGCATTAAAGGCGGCATAGTTCACATTCTCGGGGGCAAAAGCAGCCAGTTTACTTCCTCGCTGCTTCTATGCGCCCCATATGCCTTGAGAGACGTGGAAATAGAGATACACGGCAAGCCGGTTTCTGCGCCTTATATTGATCTCACGACTGAGGTCATGAAGCATTTCGGCGTTCCAGTGGAACGGAATGGCTATACACGGTACAGGGTTAAGAGTGGCCAGCGCTACTCAGGTCGTGAATTCACAATCGAAGGGGATGTGTCATCCGCTTCCTACTTCTGGGCGGCAGCGGCGGTTATTGGCGGCAAGGTGACCACGGAGAATATTCATCCTTTCATGACAAGGCAGGGAGATATCCATTTTTTGGACCTATTGGAACAAATGGGGTGCAAAGTTATGAAGGAAAATGATCGGGTGACGGTCTATGGAAACAAGCTCAGCGGGATTGAGGCGGATATGAATCAGATGCCGGACATGGTGCCAACCTTGGCAGCCGTAGCCCTCTTCACCAGAGGGAAAACAACCATACGTAATGTGGGTCACCTGCGCTATAAGGAAAGCGATCGTTTGAAGGCGATTGCAAGCGAGTGGAAACATCTTGGGGCACATGTCGAGGAACTGCCGGATGGCCTTCTGATTTTCGGTGGGAAACCTCTTCATTCAGCAATCGTAGATGTCCATAACGACCATCGCATTGCCATGAGCCTTGCGGTGGTGGGACTGAAGGTCGCAGGTGTAAGAATAAAGGGGGAAACCTGCGTAAAAAAGTCGTATCCAGGATTTTGGGAGATATGGGACAGATTAGGCGATTTTGGGGCTTGACATTGTAATTTACATTTGATAGAGGTTTATTTGATATGAATGAGAGAGAAAAATATTCGGGACTTTGTTTAATCAATCCATTGTGTAAGTGGTGGTGGCTCAGCTCCTATAGGGAGATGGGCCCGATGTAAAAAGGCAAACAGGTGACCGTGGGCCCATTCCCAAAGGCTCCACGGGCACTTGACTATAGGATTTTTTAAAAAAACCGTGGGGCCGAAAGCCTCACGGTTTTTTTATATGGGGCAATGAGTTGAAAGTAACACCCGATCTTCGTGATTTTGAGCAAATAGCCAAGCAGAGCAATGTTATCGCCGTCCATTGTGAGATCCTGGCGGATACAGAAACACCTGTTTCGGCATACCTGAAGATCAGGGGGAAGCCTTATTCATTCCTCCTTGAAAGCGCTGAGTTCGGCAAGAGATGGGGAAGATATAGCTTCATTGGGTGGGATCCTCACTTGGTTGTCTTTGTACGGGATCAGGGTGTGGAAATCTGGAAAGGGGACAAGAAAATCAGATTGAATGATGTGAGAAACCCTTTGGAGCTCCTAAGGGATATAAACAGAGGATTCCGCCCTGCAACGAAGCAGGAAAACATACCCTTCCCAGGTGGTCTCGTTGGATATTGCAATTATGACCTGGTAAGAAGATGGGAGCCAATCCAGTGGCCTTACTCCGCGGACACAGATTCACCCGAGAGTGTATTTATAGCACCCAAGCTGCTCCTCATCTTTGATCACCTGACACATCAGGTGAAGATAGTCATGTTTGTACACTTAGTGGATGACGAAAGTACAGATACTGCGTACAAAAGGGCTGTCAGGGAAATAGATAGAACCGTTTTAAAGCTCAAGGCTCCCCTGCTTCATCAGTCGGTGGATAAATCCTTTCACGTATCTCGGCTTGTTCCCAATATCAGTAAAAGAGGGTTTAAAAAAGCGGTAAGTAAGGCAAAAGATTATATCGTTGCTGGGGATGTGATCCAGGTGGTCCTATCACAGCGTTTTTCAGCCAATATCTCAGGGGATCCTTTCATACTTTATCGCACCTTACGGAGTGTCAATCCCTCTCCCTACATGTTCTATCTCGATTATGGCGACACAAGGCTGATCGGCGCTTCTCCAGAAGTGCTTGTCCATCTCACCGGCGAAAGAATCGAGCTCAGGCCTATCGCCGGAACACGACCCAGGGGAGCGACAACAAGCGAGGATGAGGCATTGGAAAGAGAACTTATAACAGATCCCAAAGAGCGGGCTGAACATATCATGCTGGTGGATTTGGGCAGAAACGACGTGGGCAGGGCTGCGGTTCCGGGCTCCGTTGAAGTGCCCAGATTCATGGAGGTGGAGCGATACTCGCATGTGATGCATATTGTCTCGCATGTTGTGGGGAAACTGAAGCCGGGCCTGGATTGCTTTGATCTCTTCATGTCCGCCTTTCCTGCCGGCACCGTCACCGGCGCCCCAAAGATCAGGGCCATGCAGATCATCAACGAGCTGGAGCCTTGCCCCAGAGGGGCTTATGCTGGGGCCGTGGGCTACTTTGGTTTCAACGGAGATATGGATTTCTGTATCACCATACGGACAATCACAATCTCAAAAGACAATCTTTCCATCCAGGTGGGGGCAGGTATTGTATACGACTCCACCCCAGAAAAGGAATTCGAGGAAACCTTGAAAAAGGCCGCGGGTATGTTCAAGGCAATTGAAAGGGCACAGGAAGGATGATTCTGGTGATCGACAACTATGACTCGTTCACGTACAACCTTGTCCAGATGCTTGAAACCATGGGGCAGAATGTGAACGTTTTCCGGAATGATGAAATTGGCATCCCCGATATGGAACGACTGAACCCATCCGCCCTCCTCATTTCCCCCGGGCCATGTACTCCGGAAAGGGCAGGTATCTCCATAGAGGCCATCCGTCATTTTGGGTCTAAGATACCCATTCTGGGGGTCTGCCTCGGCCACCAGGCCATTGCCGCTGCCTATGGAGGCAAGGTGGTAAAGGCAGATCGTATCATGCACGGAAAGACCTCCCCTGTCTTTCATGATGGAGAAACGATTTTCAACGGTCTTCCCAACCCTTTTGAGGCAACCCGGTATCATTCCCTGATCGTAGATCCAGCCTCGGTCCCCGATTGCCTCAAGGTGAGTGCCTGGACAGAAGGGGGAGAGGTTATGGGGGTGAGACATCGGGAATACAAAGTAGAAGGGGTCCAGTTTCACCCCGAATCCATTTTGACACTGGAAGGGATGAAACTCGTGAAAAATTTTTTATTAAAAGGAGGAAATCAATCATGATTAAAGAGGCAATCGCAAAGGTAGTTAAACAGAAAAACCTCACAGAAAAGGAGATGGAAGAGGTGATGGAGGAACTGATCACAG
>JALTIG010000236.1 GCA_027004185.1 bacterium
CCACATCCTGTTAGAAAACGTGTTTGATGACTCTCCTGACGTGCTGGAACACCTCGTCAGGGAAATAGGCCCGGAAAAGATCGGTGTCTGCCTCGACATAGGCCATCTTAACATCTTTACCCAGTGTCCCATTGATGAGTGGCTCAGCTCCCTGGGTCCCTTTATTGAAGAACTCCACCTTCATGATAATCACGGACGTTTCGACGAGCATCTCGTAATAGGGCAAGGAACCATTGATTTTGCCCCCCTGTTTCTGTATATCAAAAATCATGACAAACACCCCATTTACACATTGGAACAACACAGGGAAGAAGATATTGAACCAAACCTCCTTGCCTTGCACCATTTGAGGGAGAAATTCGGCGTATGAATCTCTATCCCTTAATGGCAAACCTTGAAGCTCAACGGATCCTTGTAGTCGGTGGCGGTAAGGTAGCCACGAGAAAGATCCAAGTACTACTTAAAACTAATGCGGAGATCCAGATTATCAGCCCGGAGATAACCCAAAATATTGAGTCTCTCATCTCAGAAAAACGGGTGTCAGTCATCAAAAAACACTTTTCACCAAATGATCTTGACAATTGCGCACTCGTTTTCGCCGCCACCAACGATCCTAATCTAAACGATTTTATCTCGGATGAAGCTATAAAGAGGGGTATCCCCGTCAACAATATTACGAATCAGAAAAAATCCACCTTCTTTGTCCCTTCTCAAATCACCCGTGGAGATCTCATCCTTGCTATCTCCACCTCTGGTAAAAGTCCCGCGACGGCTAAATGGATACGGCAACGACTTGAAAGGGAATTTGGACCGGAGTATGGAACGCTAATCAGATGGATGAGCAACCTGAGACATTTACTTGAACAGAAAGGATTCGGTCCTGTCTCCATCGGCCAGATCACAGAATACCTTCTGGATCAGGACATTCTCTCAATATTCAAAACGGGTGATGAAGAAGACCTGCTTTCCCTCATAAAAGATGCCTTTCGGTCTGTTCTCAAGGCTCCTATTCCCGAAGATTTTATCTTCAGAATAGGAATGAGGTAGGAGGTAACACATTGACCTATATTGCGGTCTTTTCTGTTTGTCTTTACACATTGAGCATGCTTTTTGCCTTCTTTTACCTCTCACAAACAAGAAAATCCTACCTGAAGTGGACAGCCTCTCTGCTCACGGCGGCTTTCCTACTTCACACACTGGTCATTATCATCAGAAGTTTTCAGTCTGGCCATTTTCCTGTGACCAATCTCCATGAATCCCTTTCCTTCTTCGCATGGGCACTGACCCTTTTCATCCTCGTCCTTCACAAACGCTACAAGATCTCTGTTATCTTTTCTTTTGCAACCCCCATCGTAGTCCTCTTTCTGATCTTCAGCTTTACCACGCCAGTTGGGCTCCAGCCTCTCCCTCCTGTCCTGAAAAGCGCTTGGCTCCCTATCCACGTCGTTCTTGCCTTTCTTGGTGACGCCATTTTTGCCCTAACCTTCTGTGTCAGCATCATGTATCTCCTCCAGGAACGCAATATCAAGCAAAAAAAGGTAGGGAAAATGATGAACCTGCTCCCTTCCCTCACCCTACTGGATCAACTAAACTATCGTCTCTTGAGCATCGGTTTCCCCCTTCTAACACTTGGGATCATTACAGGTTCCATCTGGGCTGAATACGCATGGGGTTCTTACTGGAGCTGGGATCCCAAAGAGACGTGGTCCCTCATTACCTGGCTGGTCTATGCAGCTCTTCTTCACCAGCGTCTCACTGTTGGCTGGCGGGGCAGAAAGGCAGCTTGGGTAGCCATTGTCGGCTTCGGCCTTGTTCTATTTACCTTCCTCGGTGTCAATCTTCTCCTTTCAGGACTTCACAGCTACGGACGATGGATATGAGAGACCTGATCACTGTTGTAGGCATGAACCATAAAACGGCACCTGTGGAACTCAGAGAAAAACTCTCCTTTCAGGAAGATCAATTCGCCTCATCTTTCAAAAAGCTCCGTGAAATCAAGGGCATCAAGGAAAGTGCCATCCTCTCCACTTGCAACCGGGTAGAGATCTATAACGTATTCATGGCACAGTCCTTCAACATTGATGATATCTGCGCCTTCCTTGCCAACTTTCACAATCTACCTTTAGACACATTCAAACCCTATATCTATGAGTTTTCAAACGATAAGGCTATCCGGCACATCTTCCGTGTGGCTTCCAGCCTCGATTCCATGGTCGTGGGAGAACCCCAAATCCTTGGCCAGTTCAAAGATGCCTACGGCCTTGCAACGCAGTACAAGGCTACGGGATTAATCCTGAATCGCCTTTTTCACAAGGCCTTCTCAGTAGCAAAACGGGTGAGGACTGAAACAAGAATCGCAAACTCAGCCGTATCCATCAGCTTCGCAGCAGTGGAACTTGCCAAAAAGATATTTGATGACCTGTCTTCCTGCAGCGTGCTACTCATCGGAGCGGGAGAGATGTGCGAGCTGGCAGCCAAACACTTCATCAATGCCGGTATTCACGAAATTTATATCACCAACCGTACCTTCTCCAGGGCCATTAACCTTGCCGAAGACTTCGGAGGTGAAGCAGTTCCATTTGAAAAGTTCGGGCAACTATTTGAAAGGGTAGACATCATCCTCTCTTCAACCGGAGCTCCACAACCCATTGTGACTGCCGACGTGGTGTCTAAGGCCATGAAAAGGAGAAAAAACCGTCCCATGTTCTTTATCGACATCGCCGTGCCGAGGGACGTAGACGAAACGGTACATACCCTTTCCAATGTCTATCTCTACGATATAGATGACCTCAAGGAGGTGGTTACCTCCAACCGTCAGGAGCGTGAAAAAGAGGCTAAAAAGGCGGAAGCCATAATTGAAGAAGAGGTCCATCATTTTATTCATTGGATGGATAACCTTAAGGTCATCCCCACCATCCGCCAGTTGAGGGAACATGCCGATGAATTGCGAAAGGCGGAACTCCAAAAGACCTTTTCAAAACTGAAAGACCTCTCAGAAAAGGATCAGCAAGCTATCGATCGTATGACTCAATCCATCGTTAATAAACTTCTTCATGGCCCCTCTGTTCTGCTAAAACAGACAGGAGAAGATGGAATGAGCAATCCTGTCGTCGAGATCGTACGAAGGATGTTTAACCTGGATGATATGCAGCATCCCCACCTACCCCCGAAAAGATAAAAAGCAACCTTTTCCTGTGTGAATGTGATGAAAAGAACCCAGAAAATTATAGACTTTCTTGGCCTGAAAAAATCTGTCGCTGCCCTGCTAACCATGGTTATCCTTGTGGGGTTGGGCGAAAAGATGGCGGAACGATTCCTTCCTATCTACCTGATGGCCCTGGGAGGCGGTGCGTATGCCATCGGGCTTCTAAACGGCATGAACAACCTTCTGGGAGCCCTCTATGCCTACCCCGGTGGATACTTTAGTGATCGATTCGGATACAAACACGCCCTAATCATCTTCAACATCATTGCCATGATCGGCTATCTGATCGTTATACTCTTCCCTACATGGATCGCCGTTATCATCGGCGCAGTTTTCTTTCTTTCCTGGACATCCATTTCTCTCCCAGCGAGTATGAGCCTCGTTTCCAGCGTTCTGCCCACGAACAAACGAACGATGGGGGTTTCCCTGCACTCATTTGTCCGAAGGGTCCCTATGGCTCTTGGTCCTATCCTGGGTGGGACATTGATCACTCTCTACGGAATCAAAACCGGCATTCGTCTTGCCTTTGGCATTGCCCTTATCCTTGGACTCGTCTCGCTCGTTGCACAACAGCTACTGATTGAGGAAACCAAAGAGACGCAAAAGGCCGAAATCAGCCCGCTTAAGATGTTTTCATTCATGGCAACCTCCTTAAAACTTCTCCTCCTGTCAGATACACTGGTGCGTTTTTGTGAACAGATCCCCTACGCGTTTGTGGTGGTCTGGTGCCTCAAACGGGTGGGAATCACCCCGGTGGATTTCGGGATTCTCACCGCGATTGAAATGGTAACAGCCATGTTCATCTATATCCCCGTTGCCTATTTCGCGGACAGATCCTCGAAAAAACCCTTTGTTGTCATAACCTTTCTTTTTTTTAGTGCCTTCCCCCTCGTTTTGACCTTTTCACACACGTTACGCGCCCTGATTTTTGCGTTTATCCTCCGGGGGTTAAAGGAATTTGGCGAGCCAACCCGCAAAGCCCTTATCCTGGACTTGGCACCCGAAGGTAAGAAAGCAGGAATCTTTGGCCTTTATTACCTTATCCGTGATGTCATTGTCTCGCTCGCTGCATTCGGAGGAGCCTTTCTTTGGAAGATTTCGCCCCAAACAAACTTTATCGTAGCCTTTGGTTTTGGCCTCCTTGGAACCTTTATGTTTTGGAGGTTCGGGAGGGAAACACCCATACCCAAAAGGATGACCCCCCTCTGAAATACTGACCGCCTCATGTATCTGGATCGCTTAGCATTCCTCAACACACCTTCGTTTTCCCTTTACTTTCTTCGAGAAACCCTATAGAAGGAGGAACATGATGAACGCGGACGAGCGCAGGATCATCATGGCAACCTGTTTCGGCCACTTCATGAGCCACTTCAACATGATGGTGTTTCCGGTGCTCATTCTGCCCTTGACTACCTTCTACCACCGTGATTTTTCTCAGGTTATTAACCTTTCCTTTCTCATGTATCTCTTTTTTGGTGTCTCAGCGCTCCCCTGGGGTTTCGCCACAGACAGGCTTGGACCTCGCCGGATGCTAACCACTTTCTTTGCTGGAGCGGGCGTGTGTGCCCTTATGGCGGCGATATTTATCAAGTCACCTATGTTATTCTCCCTCTTTCTCGCTGGGATTGGTATCTTCTCAGGCATCTATCATCCCGCAGGCTTAGGCCTGATCTCTAAAGGGGTCCGGGAGATTGGAAAGGGCCTTGGGTACAACGGCATGGCAGGAAATTTGGGACTCGCCTTTTCACCACTGATTACGGGATTTATCAACTGGCTTTGGGGCCCACGTGCCGCCTATATCTTCTTAGGCCTCTTCAACCTCATCGGTATCGGCCTCCTGATCTTCCTGAAGATCTCCGATCCAAAGAGTCCTTCCACCAAAGACATGGAGGTTGGAGGAGAGGGTATGGCAAAGGCGTTCGCGATTCTCTGCATTGCTATGATGCTTGGTGGTGTTGCGTTTCGCGGCTTGTCCGTCACCCTCCCATCGCTCTTTGAGCTTCGGAATCCCGCCCTTCTGAAATCTCTATCCCACGCCTGCTCCTTCTTTAGATCCTATAATGTCACCGCTTCTCTTCTCTCATCACTGGTCTTTATCATCGGCGTCTTTGGCCAATACGCCGGAGGATACATCGCCGATCGGGCAGATCTTCGGAAGGCCTATCTTACCTTCCATTCACTCGCCTTTTTTGGTGCTTTAGGTATGGCTGTTTCAACAAACATCTCACTTGTTGTCATCGCGATTTTCTATGCCTTTTTTCTTCTGGGAATGCAACCGATAGAAAACACCCTGGTTGCCCACTATACTCCCGTAAGACTCCGGCACGCCGCATATGGCACCAAGTTCATCTTAACATTTGGAGTCGGCTCGCTTGCTGTCCGCCTGGTCGGATGGGTCAAGGAAACCTGGTCAATCCAGAGCGTTTTTTTTGTCATGTCAGGGGTGTCCCTCTGCATCGTGACAACAATCTTTATTCTGATCCTTGTCACCAGAGCCTCAAGACAGCATGAATAATCCCGCGTCCTCTTGCTTCAACCGACTTATCTCCCTGAAGTACATCAGCCCTCCAATCCTCCAATCTTTTGAATCCAATTGACACAGGTCACATGGTATTTTATAATCCTCACTCGTGGTAATAAGGGGTCTAAAAAATAAATTGGTTCTCTTACGTCATTATCAGGATCCGAAATAAAGAAAAGGAGATGCTATGAAGTCGTATCTTTTCACCCCCGGACCCACACCCGTTCCTGAACGGGTGATGCTGCGAATGGCGGCCCCCATCATCCACCACCGAGAAAAGGCCTTTGAAACCATTTTTGAAGAGGTTAGAGAAGGCTTAAGATACCTTTTCCAAACAGAACAGGAGGTCCTGACCCTGACATCGTCCGGCACCGGAGCCATGGAAGCAGCTATCACTAACCTATTTTCTAAGGGTGATGAGGTACTCGTGGTTAGGGCCGGCAAGTTCGGCGAAAGATGGGGAGAACTTGCTAAAGTCTGGGGCATTTCTCCTGTCTACCTCGATTTTCCGTGGGGAGAACCGGCTGATCCTGCAAGGATTGCTGAGCACCTTACAACACAGCCTTCTATCAAAGGGGTCCTTATCCAGGCCTCTGAAACTTCCACAGGGGTGATGCATCCTATCCGCGAAATTGCTGAAATCACTTCGAAAAGGAACGATGTTGTCCTGGTTGTCGATGGCATTACCTCAGTAGGCGTATTTGAGATGCCTATGGACGCCTGGGGGATCGATGTGGTGATTACCGGATCACAAAAGGCCCTGATGCTCCCCCCTGGTCTGGCGTTCATTTCCCTCAGTGAAAAGGCATGGAAGATGGTTAACTCCTCCACCTCCAGACATTATTATTTCGACCTGAAAAAACACCTTGCCGCTGCGAAAAGAAACCAAACACCTTACACCCCCGCCATCACCCTGATACTCGGGCTCCACGAGGTACTTACTATGTTGAAAACCGAAGGGCTTCAAAACGTTTTTGCACGGCATCACCGCCTGGCCGAGGCAACTCGGGAAGCGGTCAAGGCCATGGGGCTCTCCCTGTTTGCCAAATCCTCGCCGAGTGACGCATTGACAACTGTGCTTGTCCCGAAAGGAGTGGATGGATTGGCCCTGAAAAAGACCTTCTTGAACCTTTACGGAATCACTGTTGCTGGTGGTCAGGAACAGATCAAGGGAAGGGTCATTCGGATTGCCCACCTCGGATACTTCGATCAATTGGATATGTTTCAGGTCATCGCGGGACTGGAAATGTCCCTTTACAAGTTGGGATTTCCTGTTGAACTCGGAAGTGGTCTAAAAGTCCTAGAGGAAAAACTTGCATAGGAGGCAGAGGTGAAAATCCTGGTTAGCGATAAATTGTCAGAAGCGGGTCTCGAAAAGCTTTCTCACGCAGACGGAA
>JALTIG010000237.1:0-1684 GCA_027004185.1 bacterium
TCATCTATCTGATAACCGGGAAGCTGAAATTCAACCTCGTTAACCCCTATGCCAGGTAACTTAGCTTATGAACGTTACCCACTCTTTTTGGGAAGGAACCATCCTCTTTTAATAACCTCCATATCTGCCGGGCTGTGATGTGCTCCTTTTTAAGCCATTGACGTATCTGATCCCTGTACAGACCAATGACCTTAAGCGCCGGGGTCTTGTACCTAAATACAGAATGACCCTTCATCCCAAGCCCCTTGATCAACTCCTGCTCTTCAGGAAAATCCTCACCCCTCTTTACCCCTAACTGCCGGGCAATTTTTATGTACTTCCGTATGGTCTTACGATCAAATCCCAAAGAACGCTTTATCCCCTTGATGGTGTTACCCTGATGCCACTGGTAAACAATCTCTACTATCTCATTCATTTCTATCTTCCTCCCTGCCTGCAGCAGGCAGGCTTGCCATTAGCCCCTCCTCTCCAAAGATGATCCCTTTTCTCTGGAGATTACAGGGAAATCAGGTTGATTTAAAACCTCCTTATGGCACGGGGGTGGGGAATCACCTTGGCCACCCTGGGGATTTACCTTGGCCCTTTCCCCCTTTAGGGGGGATTTAACATGAACATCGACAAAGTCAAATGAAGACCTAACCCCTTCCATTTTTTCTTGCGTCCCGCTCAAGTGTGACGCCTCCCCTTACCTTGTTTTACCGGGAATTAGTTTCATGCATGGGGAGGTCATTTGCCCTGAACCTCACGGAGAAATTACTTAAATACCCGTTTGAGGATGAATCCACTGCGTCTTTTCTGACTGTAAGCCAAGCGCGATTTATTTTCTCGAAGACGAAATTTGAAATACCTGATACGTTTGCCCAGTTAGTATTAAATGCCGGATTCTTAGAAAAGGACTTCAATCCCTTTGGTGACGCATGGGATTCGGAGAAACAGAGAGAAAGTGTTGTTGCAAGCATTCACCCTTATCTTACGAAATCAGAATCAGCCCTTTTAAAGGGAAGCATGGGAACCTCCTGGGCATTAAAAAAAGAGTATATTTTTCACTCAAGGATCAAAAGCTGCTTAGGCAATCCCTAATAAAAAAGGCACAAAGGCATTGGATTACGAGAAGCTGGGGTTCCCTTGGACGTGGGATAGATTGGAAGAATACCCTTTGGTCTAAGGCCATGGGGGAAAATGCGATTTATATAAGAAAGGCGATGGGAAATAGGGTGCAACCTCTGGATTTAAACCCATTCACACCAACAGTATTTATCTTTTATGATCAAGCTGAAGGATATCTACACTCAATTTATGACAGTAACATTACCAAAAGGACCCTCGATTTGAAGCGCTACCTTTTCACACCTGATAACTTGGAGGCACCTGATTTTATCTACTCCGTCTTTTTCACCATAACAAAAACAGAATACCTATGCGACGGAAATATCATGAAGGCAGACATTTCCGCCCTCCTTTTCCTATATACCCAGTTATGGATGGGGTTGGACCGATACAACAAGTTGGTTTCAAGGCCAAAAAAAATTCCAATGCCGCATGACGCCTGATGAGGACTGGGAATTATCACAATTCAGTTATCCGGAAAAACTGGTGGCCTGTGGGATTAAATATGCCGAAAAGATTGTATTGATTGTTTGCGGTCCTTCATGGAAACCCTCCGAGAGTCTCCAAAAATTTGCGA
>JALTIG010000237.1:1694-2346 GCA_027004185.1 bacterium
GTATTGTTCTGCTTCCTTTGTCAATAATTTCCCATGATGCCCTTGAAAGAATGAAAAATTTCCATTTAATTTCCACCCCGCTGAAAAAACATCCTAACATGGAAGAGATTGTTGACCGTTTTGTCCCTGACATCCTTGATTCATAAGGAAGGATGAAATTAAGAAGAGAGACGGAAAGATGAAGCCGGTCAGACATTCATTTCTGCACAGAATTGTGTTATTGCTCAAAATGGTAATTCTAATCTCGTTGGCCATGATGATCCTCTCTGGAACAATCGGATGGACGTATCACGGGCACAAGCGCCCGGCGGCTATAGGTATCGTATTCCTCTCCGGCATGGCCCTTTTCATTCTTTCAAACAGCCTGCGCCATGTTTTAAGAAAAACCCTAAAACCTTATCGGTGGAAATCAGAAAGAAGGGGGGAAAGGCGATGAAATTCCTTCAAAGATTTGTCTGGGTGGCGGCGATTCTCTGCCTGCTTATGGGCGTGGCAGCGCCGTGGCAAAAACCGTAATATCACGCTGACTTTAAGGGTTTAAGGGAGGAAACCCATGAACGCCCCACTGAACCGCAGGCAGTTTTTGAGGATCGGCCTCATCACGCCGGTGGCCCTGGCCGCCTTCCCCCGGATCTTGGGGTCGGTCTCCCTG
>JALTIG010000238.1 GCA_027004185.1 bacterium
CCTCTCCGCACACGATATCGGCGCCGTACGCCCCAGGGGGGTTCAGAAGGCCGTAAGCGAGGGGTTCTGTGAATGTGACGATGAAAAAGGTCTTGGAATCTGTGTGGATCTTCCCGCTCAAAGAGTCCAGGTCCTCTATACAGCCAAAGAAATTGGGGGATTGTACGGCAACGCAGGCATATTCCTCTAAAGGACCGATTCCCGAAAGGTCAGTGGTACCATTTTCAAGAAAGGGCAGTTCAACAATTTCAAATCCTGGCGCTTTTAGATAGGTCTCCACCACTTTTCTGTACAAGGGATGAATCAGGCGTGAAACAGCAACTTTGTTCCTCTTCGTGACCCGAATAGCCATGAGAAGTGCCTCTGCCAGGGAGGATGCCCCGTCATACATGGAGGCATTCGCGACCTCCATGCCCAGAAGGAGCGTGACAAAGGTCTGGTATTCATAGATGGCCTGAAGGGTCCCCTGGCTTATTTCGGGCTGGTAGGGGGTATAAGCTGTATAGAATTCGCTTCGGAGAAGGAGCTGCCTGATAGTCTCAGGGATATAATGGTGGTAGCTCCCAGCTCCCAGAAAAATTTTATACTCCGGTGGGATGGCTATCCGGGAAGACAGGGCATCCATGTGGCTGTTCAGTTCCCATTCCGTCAGGGGTTCCGGCAGGTCCAGGGGATCCGTTCTCCGGCAGTCTTCCGGGATGGACGTGAACAGCTCATCCAGGGAGTGAAGGCCGATGGCCTCCAGCATTTCAGAGATTTCTTCCTCGGTATGGGGCAGGTAACGCATGGCTCTATCCCTCCAGCAGTTTCAGGTAGGCGTTTTTGTCCAGGAGGGAGTCCATCTCACTCAGGTCGCTTGGGTTGACCTCTATCATCCACCCCTTTCCATACGGTTCCGTGTTGACGTATTCCGGATGGTCGGCCAGCTCTTCGTTGATGGCGATCACCTCCCCACTGACGGGCATGTAAATCTCCGAGACGGTTTTGACAGACTCAACCGTCCCGAACTCGTCCCCCTTTTTAAAGGAGTTCCCTACTTCTGGAAGCTCCACGAAAACCACATCCCCCAACTGATCCTGGGCGTAATCGGAGATACCCACCCGAACGTGGTCCCCTTCGACCCGTGCCCACTCATGTTCATCGGTAAATTTGACATCATCCGGTAGGATCAATTCGTTCAGTTCTTTCATTCTCTTCCTCCTTTTGGTGCGCCGCTAAGACGCGCGCCACCGTTGAGTTAAAATGTCCACGCGCTTTTAAAGCATCTTTTGAATGGGAACCCTCGCGGTCCGATTAGGACGGATATCAGAGGTTACAGTGACACGGATGGACCGTCGCCCATCCCGAAGCTCAATGACATCTCCCACATATAGCTTTCGGTGAACCTTTACAAACCCGCAGCTTAGGCCCCGGGGCGTGAACCCTTCCGGCTTGTCTGGGCTGGCGATGCTGTAAACCGTATCTCCCACCCGGCCGATTCCCATATCGGAAACGCAGGTGAGCACGGTTCCGATCTCCTCCTGGTTTTCATCCAGGACCTGCGTCTCGTGATCGATGGAGACCTTCCTTAGGTCATTGCCTATGAATGGCAACGTATAGTCTGCCTGAGACGTACTGAGCAAGGCCTGGCCACCCACAAATTCCTTGGTAAACCCCTTTTGCGTGTCATCGTAAGGCAGCGCAAACGTCCATGGGTTATTGAGGAATGGCCAATGTCCAATATCCTGATGAGAAAGAGGAAGGACCGCACCTGCCCTCAGAGAATCCCGCGCCGCAAGGCCACAAGGCGTCAGGTTAAACGCTTCCCCCGCCTTCAGGAGGTGCTCCCACACCTCCACCGTATGATCAATGTCTGTAAAAATCTCAAACCCAAATTCTCCCGTGTAGCCGGTCCGGGAGAGGAGAATAGGAATTCCATCTAATAGGATGGGCCCCTCCGGGCCGTCAAAACCAGGGAGTCCCCCCTTGAAGCTGAAATAAATCATGTTTTCAAAGACCTCTTCAGGGTTTTTGAGCAGGGTCTTGAGCACCTTTGCCGAGAGTGCCCCCTGGATGTCCATCTTCCCCACCCGGTCGGTCAGGTCGTGGATGGACACGTTGAAGCCCTCCGCGTGTTGGTTGAGGTGTTGGGCGATTATCCCTCCCATCCCCGCATTGACCACACAGAGGTAGCGGGCATCGTCGAGTTGATAGACGATGGCGTCGTCCACGAGGTGCCCTTCCTCGTTCAGGATGACACCATACACGCATCGCCCCGGGATCAAGGGATGGTTCAAGGGACCAATACAGCGGCGAAGATCACGGGAAAAACAGCGCTGTAAGAGGGTAAAAGCATCGGGTCCCTCCAGGGTGACAACAGCCATGTGACTGGTATCAAAAAGGCCTGCGTGGGTCAAAACGGAGAGATGCTCATATTTCGCAGAGGAATACCACAGGGGCATGTCATATCCGCCGAATTCGGCCATATTTGCACCCTGTTTACGATGCCAGGAATTAAGAGGAGTTTTTTTCATATTACTTTTCCCTCCTACAGTAAATTTTAAGGGGCCTTCTATTTTTCCACTATATGCATCAATATGCAGATAATGTCAAGAATAGAATAGAAAATTAACCTTTTCCTAAAAATATCTTGACAGATTTGATCAAACTTGCTAAAAGGTCATCTATGACTTCCAAGAAAAGATCCTTCACTCTGTCATCCCGGGATAGAGATTGTCATGGGAAATAGGGTTGTTGTCCTGGGAGGCGGCCCTGGGGGCTACGTGGCGGCCGTTCGATGCGCTCAGCTGGGCGCTGAAGTAACCCTTATCGAGCGAGATAAACTGGGAGGGACGTGCCTGAACTGCGGGTGCATCCCTTCTAAGATTCTTAAAACGGCATCGGAACGCATGGAAATGATAAGACGTTCTGGTGAATTTGGCATTGAGTTGACGGGTGAGGTCCACGTTGATATGAATGTTCTCTTAACTCGCAAAGAGCGCATCCTTGAAATGGAGCGGTGGGGTATTGAAGGGCTGCTCAAAAAGAACAATATCGAACTGCTACAAGGCGAGGGACATCTTACTGAGCGGGGGACATTAATGGTTCGGATGGGGGATGGAAGTGAAAACCCTATTGCGTGGGATCGTCTGATCCTTGCCACAGGTTCCCGCCCGGCGTCCCTGCCGAGTCTGCCTTTCGATGGAAAGGACATTATCTCGAGTGATGACGCCCTTTCCATCAAGGAGATTCCCCGTTCCATCCTCATTGTGGGCGGCGGTGTGATCGGGTGTGAATTCGCCTCTATTTTTTCAGCTCTAGGGGTACAGGTAACCATAGTGGAGGCGTTGGATCGCCTCTTGCCTTTGCCCTCTGTGGATGAAGAATGTTCAAAGACGCTCCAGCGTGAAATGAAGAAGCGGAAGATCCAGGTTTACACGGGAAAAATCGTAGAAGGCATCGAATATAGAGAGGGGGGACTTGTTGCGAAACTTGTTTCTTCTCCCCTTAGCCAATTATCTAAGCCTGAAAAGGGAGCGCCCTTGTTTGTTAGGGCAGACAAACTTCTGGTCTGTGCCGGCCGTGTACCCAATACCGCAGCCCTAGGATTGGAATCTATGGGGGTTTTAACAGATTCGAAGGGGTGGATTCAGGTGAATGAGAGGTTGGAAACCACAGCTCCAGCGATTTACGCCATTGGAGATGTCCTGGGACCGGAGAATGTGATGCTGGCCCATGTGGCTTCCATAGAGGGAATCGTGGCTGCTGAAACCTGTATGGGAGCAGATCGTAAGATGAATTATGCAGCAGCACCTGGTGCTATTTTTACTACCCCAGAGGTAGCAGATGTCGGGCTGACGGAATATCAGGCGCGGAAACAGGGGATCGAGGTTCTCACTGAAACCGTTCTATTCCGAACCAACAGCAAGGCGCACGTGCTGGGGGAGATTGCAGGTTTTGTAAAAATAGTTTCGGAAGAAGAGACGGGAAGGATCCTGGGGGTTCATATGATCGGGCCCCATGTGACGGATCTTATTGCGGAAGGAACCTTGGCGGTCCGACTTGGGTGCTCGGCCGAACAACTTTCCCTAACCATCCACGCCCATCCCACGCTTTCGGAGGTTATGCTTGAAACCGCTTATAAATTATTGGGAAGGCCTATACATGGCTGATGAATCAATTGATGAAGATATTTGATCATTGTTGGGAAATAACTTGACATGGAGGGACGATGCGGGGTAACTTCACCGCTAATAAAAAACTTTTTTAAAGGAGGGTCTGTTATGAAGAGAGGATTTTTGGCATTAACTATTGTGGCGGCATTTTTGATGGTGGGGTGGTCTATATCAATACCCTCTCCCGCTGCGGCGAGGACCATTGTAATTGGCCTGAATATTCCACTGACCGGTGACATTCCCAAGGTTGGCGAGAGTAGCAAGAATGCTGCGCAGATGTGGCTTTCTGATATCAAAAAGGCCGGTGGGCTTAAAGTCGGTGGTAAAACCTACAAGGTGACCCTAGCCATCGAAGACAACGAATCTCAGGCGAGTTCCGCCGTGTCAGCGGCCACCAAGCTTATTACCGAGGATGGCGCTTTGGCGATCGTAGGTCCCCAAGCCTCAAAGCAGGCAGTGCCGGCTGGTGAGGTTTGCAACAATTACAAAACGCCCATGATCAGCCCATGGTCCACGAACCCCGCGACCACGAAGGATCGTCCCTATGTTTTTCGTGGATGTTTCCTCGACTCCTTCCAGGGACCCGTGATCGCTAACTTTGTCACTCAAGAATACCACTTTACTAAGGCAGCGGTTCTGTATGACGTGGCCAGTGACTATCCGAAAGGGCTGGCAGGGTATTTTAAAAAGGCATGGGAGAAACTCCATGGGCCCGAATCGGTGGTAGCTTTTGAAAGCTTCACTACAGGGGATACGGACTTCAGCTCTCAGTTGACAAGGATTATCAAGTCAGATGCCCAGTTTCTATTCCTGCCTCAGTATTACAATGAGGTTCCCATGATTGTTCAGCAGGCCCACGCCCTTGGCTGGAAAAAACCAATTGTGGGTAGTGATAGCTGGGGTTCTCCTCAAACGATTAAGCTCTGTGGAAAAGACTGCTATGGATGCTTCTTTGTGTCCCATTTTGTCGCAAAGGGGGCTAAGGGGATCACGAAGGTTTTCTGTGATCGCTACAAGGCAAGATATGGTGAAGAACCTGACGATGTTGCGGCTCTGACATGGGATTCACTTCACATTATTCAGAAGGCCATTGAGAACTGTGGCAAATTGACGGGCCGCCTGAAAAAGGATCGCACCCTGGTCCGGAATGCCATGGCGAAGATTAAGAACTTCCAGGGTGTGACTGGCAAAATGACATTCACGGAAGAAGGTGACCCAATCAAGTGTGCCGTGATTGTTAGGATCAATGATAAAGGTGAATACGTGTTCTACAAATCGGTTTGTCCTTAATCTTTTTTGATGATGCGGGATTTCCCCCGGGAACCCCGGGGGAAATCCCGCCTGAGCATCAAGGTGAACAGATAGGTGCGTAAATTCTTTAAAGTTTTGTGCGGTCCGGAGAGTGGGGAGCTGAAACTATGAACTTTATGACTTTTCTGTTACAGAATATCCTCAATGCTCTGCAGTGGGGGAGCTTCTACGCCATCATCGCCCTCGGTTACGCCATGGTGTACAGCATTCTGATGCTATTTAACTTTGCCCATGGCGATATCTTTATGGCGGGGTCTTATATCGGATTTGGAATAGCCACGGGATTACTGTATTTGGTCACATCAGGGATCATTGTGATGCCCCATTGGCTGATCCTGGTCGTAACAATTATTCTCTCCATGTTTGTCACCTCATTCCTGGGGATTCTCGTGGAGCGGATCGGGTATCGTCCCTTGAGAAACGCCCCACGGGCTTCCGCCGCGATTACCGGTCTTATGATCGGGGTTATTTTGGAGACGGCGAACCTGGCGTTGCTCGGTGCAAAGCGTCGCGGATTTCCTGCTCTGATTACCCAAAAGGTTTACACAATCGGAGGTGCTTTCGTTACCAATAGAAAGATTCTGGTAGTCGTGGTTTCCATCGGCCTGATGCTTTTACTGGATCAATTCGTCCGCAAGACTAAGTGGGGGATGGCCATGCGTGCCATGTCCTACGATTTTGTGGTAGTTCCCTTGATGGGGGTGTCCATCGATATCATTGCACCCCTGACATTTGCTATTGGGTCTGCCCTGGCCGCAGCGGGTGGGGTGCTGTATGGAATTTCGTACCCGGTTCTAAGTCCCTACATGGGAATTATCATCGGGTGGAAGGCCTTCGTCGCGGCGATCCTTGGTGGCCGAGGCTCCATTATGGGGTCGGCACTGGCAGGATTTCTATTGGGATTCATTGAAATCTTTGTTGCTACGGTATTCCCCTCGACCCTGCGGGACCTGATCGCCTTTTCTATTGTGCTGGTGATTCTTACCTTTCGACCCTACGGCTTCTTTGGCAAGCCATATAGTGCCAAGCTGCGGTTGTAGCGGAGGAAACACAACCTTCTCGCTTCACGAGATAGAGCTGAAATGTTTAGAAACGAGGAAATGGGATGAAAGAGAGGAAAAATAAGCGATTTTCAAGGATTCGGGAGATGTTTTCCGGTATCCCCGCCCTGGGATGGCTGCTGGGAGCCTTGGTAGCTGTGATCATCGAGTTTCATTTCGGAGACACATTGGCCGATTTTCTTCACTTAGATAGGCTACCGGTGTTGTTCGGCGTGGTTGTTATGCTGAAAAGGCCTCTGGATATTCCAGGGGCATTTGCCTATGTGTTTCTCATCTATGCCATTCCAGTGGCCGTCGTTGCCCGTCTTACATCAAGGCTGATGAACCGGATTGCGGTGATTCTTGATCGGATGCCCCTGTGGCTTTCCGCCATCGTGCATCTTGTCCTGCTTTATTACGTGCTGGACGTCTGGGCGGATTTAAGCGATTATCGTCTTCTGATTCTTAAACTTTCCCTGATCGCGATTATGGTGACACTGAGCTTGAATGTCATCAACGGATATA
>JALTIG010000239.1 GCA_027004185.1 bacterium
AAAGGCCGACATCAAACGATCTGGATTTTTCGCATGACATTTCGGACAGGTTACCTCTTCCTTACTGGCGCTGGCTCGCATGATTACCTCAAATTCATGTCCACATTCCTTACACTTAAATTCATAGATTGGCACTCCGTATCACCCCCTTTGGTTCTCACTTTAATTTAATAACAGGATGACCACACGTCAAGCCTGTCAATTTCCTAAATTTCTCAACCCACTCACGCTGACTCTATAAAACACCCTTTTCCCCATGTTCTACGCACGTATACTCCTAAAACCTCTTGCCGTTCATCCGTCGAGTTGTGGAAACTGTTGGAAGGAAACTGTACCTTTATTTCTTTTCCTTTTTGTTTTTGTACCGATCCTCGATACTGCAAGCATCACTCATTCAAGTGGAAACTCCTAATTTGGGAAAAACAATCTTGTTTAAAACAAACCACCCACCAAAAATGATGAGCAGCCATAACAAATCGCTATTCATAACATCCCTCATCGTATTTTTTATAATATAACAGATTCTTCATAGCAAGTCAAAATACCCTTCCCAACCCAAAAAGTGGAAAGGAAATGAGACAAGTACACATGAAGAAGCCTTTTGCCTGGGTCACCATACTGGAGTCAGAATCTACCCATGAGGACTTCAAATCCCCCAGACAACATGGCAATGCCAACAATGATCAGAAAGCTGCCACTAATAATATTGATGATCCGTAAATGGCGTTTGATCCAGCCTGACGCCCCAAGAAAAGTATTGATGGCAATCCCAGCAAAGAAAAAGGGTATAGCCAGACCGAGTGAGTAAAAGATGAGGAGAATAACTCCCCGTTGAACACTCCCCGTAGAACTCGCATATAGTAGAATCGTGGCCAGAATGGGACCGATACATGGGGTCCATCCTGCTGCGAAGGTAACCCCGGTCAGAAAAGAACCGAAGAGATCGATCTCTTTGCGTTTTATTTGAAATTGTTTATTCCTCTCCAGGAAATAAAACCTTATGATTCCCAGGAAATGAATCCCGAGAAGGATAATTACGATCCCTCCTATCTTCATGATAAGGTACTGACGCTTTAAGAGAAGCTCACCAATTGAGGTGGCAGAAGCACCCATCAAGGTAAAAACAGCGGTAAAACCAATCACGAAAGCCAGGGAGTGCCGAAAAGTGCGCCATCGGACCCTTGCCATCGATTCAACCTCTGTGAGATCATAGAAAGAGACCCCGGTTATATAGGTAAGGTAGGAAGGAATCAGGGGTAGGATACAGGGAGAAACAAAGGAGAGCAATCCTGCCAAAAATGCAACGAAAATTGATATAGAATGAGCTGATTGAACCATTAGACATTCCCTTTTCTATCTTAGATAACCTACTTCTCTCTTAGACTATGGTACGTTTCCCCTTTCATAGGGTTTTCATCACTACCGATATCATAACATACCGAATTCATAGTTGAATGAAAACCTCCTGTTCGGAAAGACAGAAAGCTATAATGGACAAGGTACTCCTAATAGAGCTGGAAGCATGGCATGAAACCGACAAGGAATCTGTTCGGATCTTACTCATCAGTAAGTGTTCCTGATAATTCGATCAAAAAAGGGGAGATTATATAAGGCCTTCCCTGTCTGGGTTGTCGGAGTGAGCCAACGGTACAACACCTGGAAATGGGTGGGAAATCTTAACGGGTAGGAGGAAGTCAAGGTGCAGACATCTACACACCTGAAACGTTTATTTAGCTAAGTTGATTGCTGGACCTGGAACCACTAGCGAACTAGGTCTGAGGGATAATCCATAGACTTCGCAAATTACACGGTTTACACTAATTCTCATGGAGGATGATGTTAAATCTATAGGATTTAATCATTATTATGCATTGAAGGCGGTCCCTTGGCCGCAACCACCTTTTGCAGGGCAATGTGAGCTGCACCGATTGCACCAACGGTTTGAGGCTCCTCAGGTATAAGCAACGACACCCCAAGTTTTTCCTCAATAGCCCTGACAACACCTACATTTTTGGCCACTCCACCAGTCATAACGACATCCTCTTCAACACCGATACGCTCAAGAAGCCCAATGGTTCGATCCGCGATCGACTTGTGGATCCCCCGTAATATGTCATTTACTGCCTTCCCCTGGGATTGAAGGGAAATAACTTCGGACTCTGCGAATACTGTACAAACACTGCTGATCTGAAGATCTTCCGAAAACTCGAGGGATCGCTGGCCCATCTCCTCCAAACCGACACCCAAGGCGTTAGCCATGACTTCGAGAAACCGGCCCGTGCCTGCTGCACACTTGTCGTTCATGTCAAATTCTGAAACGATCCCACGCTCGTTGATTCTTATAACCTTGGTATCTTGACCGCCAATGTCAATGAGGGTTCTACATGAGGGATAAAGGCTAAAAGCTCCTCGGGCAAGACAGGTAATCTCCGTAACACGATCGTTGGCATAGGGTGAAATCTCTCTGCCACAACCCGTAGCAATGATGTAGCTAATATCTTCTAAGGTCAAATCCGCTCTCTTTAGGGCCGCCTTCAAAGCTTCCTCCGAAGCAGCTAGGCTACACCCCCCCATCAGAACAACCGATTGGGCAATCAATTTTCTCTTTTCGTCAACCAACGCTGCTTCCGCGGTCAGAGACCCCGCATCGACCCCCGCAACAATCATGTCCATGTCCTTTTATGACGGAAGAGTTACTTATCCTTCCATACTGGTTTCCGCTTTTCGAGGAATGCTGTTAGGCCTTCCTTTGCGTCTTCCGTTCCCATGAGGCCATATTTATAGATAACTTCTGAAGCACTCAATCCTTTTTCAAATGGAACCTCTAAACCGCTCACAATCGCCTTCTTGCACCATTTCAGTACAACAGAGCTCTTGCTGCTCAGCTCTCCTATGAAGGCGTTTAAGGCCTCTTCATATCCATCATCCGGGAGAACCTGGTTGACAAGTCCATAGTCGTAAGCGGTCCGCGCATCGATGGATTTCCCCATCAGGAGCAGTTCATAGGCACGCTTAAGCCCAAGAATCTTTGAAAACCATGCCACGGCCATGGAGGGATAAACACCTACCATGACCTCCGGTTGCCCAAATTTCGAGTGTTCGGAGGCAACTACCAGGTCACAGAAGGAAGCTACTTCACACCCACCCCCCAGGGCAACCCCATTGACAGCCGCAACGGTGGGGATCTCAAACGTAATGAGTGTCCGGAAAATCTGATGGAAAACGAAAATCATTTCATCCATCTTGTCCGGCGTGTGATCTTTAACATCAACGCCTGAAGAAAAGGCCTTGGAACCGGCGGCGGTTATGACTAGGGCGCTCAAACCGTCCATCTTTTTCGTCTCGGACAGGGCGATATTGATCTCTTTCATTGTGGGGATGTCGAGCACATTGTAAGGTGGCCTGTTAATCGTAAGATACGCCACCTTTCCTTTTCTCTCAAATGTAATGAATTGAAAATTCATGGTATTCTCCTTCGTTATTCGATGATGGCAATCACCTTCTCGGTTTCAACCTCATCCCCCGGATTTACCAAAACTTCCTTAACAGTCCCTGAAACCGGTGAAGGCACTGGCATCTCCATCTTCATGGCTTCAAGGATCACAATGGGATCGTTCTCGTTAATGGAATCTCCGGGGCTAACCTCGACACTCACAATCTTTCCGACCATTGGAACCGTCACTTCTGTTGCCATAGTTCTTTCCTCCTATAGTAAGTTTTGTTGCCCGTTTTTAACAGAGGGTACGGCCTCTGTCAAGTACTTTAATTCACAGACTAAATCAATCAGTTAACTTTGGAGAGTAATTTCTCCGTTAGGAGGCTTTTCGAAGGTGCAATTGATCCTTACCGCATTGTCGGCATCTGCTCAAGCCTGTCCAGGAATGACTTGAACTTTTTGGTAGGGATATCTCTGTTTTCAACCACAAATGCATCCACAGTGCAAGAGCGGAATTCATTCTTTTTGATGTTTGATCAAGATTCTTGAAATAATGCTAATGGGTTTGGCATCTTGAGGAAGCCAACCCTCCAGTTAATAGATTTTGATAGTAAAGCGGCTCACGTCGAAGGTTGACATCCGTTTGGTCTTCGTTGTAAAAGATAAACAGGAGGATGATGTGAAAAAGTTTCTTGTGGTAATTCTCCTTTTACTCATTTTCTTTGTAGTATTTGTATACTTTGGGGGAGGAATCTACGTCAAGCACATGGGCTACAAAGTGGTTGAAACTGGCAAGTATCTCGAAAATCTTCAAGGTCAAATGGAAAGGTTCATACAGGATAAAATAGACAGGCTCCAAAGGATAGAAAAGAGCCTGATAAGCCCCTCAAAGTGAAAAATCTTCTATCAGTATACTATTGAAAATCCTTTTAAATCCTGATTTGGAGGAAGAGGCACTTCTGAAACCTTGACCTCAGCCACGATCGCTCCCGGAGGACCCTCCCGGCACCAGGTGATAAAGGACTCAACGGAGGAAAGATCACCAACGGCAATCGCTTCAACCCTGCCGTCGGGAAGGTTCTTTATCCAGCCACGCAGATTTAGTCGGGAAGCAACTTTCACCGCGGTGTAACGGTAAAAAACACCTTGGACCCTCCCGGAAATGAGAAGGTGAACGGCCTTTTCCACAGATTAGTGCCCCCTTCTGCCAAAACGATGACGTCCCCCTCGACCTCCGAAAACGTGCCGCAAGCCTACAGGACTCATCGAGCGATTTCTTGTGAACCCATACAAGGGTCGGCCCTGAAAGGGAAAAGTGCTCAAGGTAATGGCACCCTTTGGACAAACATCTACACATGCACCACATGACCTGCATAGTTCTTCCCGGACAAAAACCTCTTTTCCGATCAGATAGATCGCCTGGGTCGGGCAGACCTCAGCGCATTTCCCACATCCTACGCACTTGGTTTTATCAATAGTTATCATCTTTACCTCCTCGCTTGACAATCATGGCCCCTTCCCGAACGCCAACGTGTTTGGCAATGATGGCGCATTTAGCCCTGAAGAGGAAAAAGACCCGTTGATCTGCGTCATCACTTAACCCTTCATAATTTCCTTGACCTTTGGACAGAATGATATCGCTTGTGTTGTACAAGTCAAGGAATTCTCTGCTTGATTTTTTTAGGATGACGCCAGGTGTCCGGTTTCCGGATGACACAGCCCTGATGTAAGGAGGGAACCCAACCTCTTTTATATCCTCAAGGGTTACATCGTTGATAATGGGAATCTCTCTAACACCTATGAACAGAACCAGGTGGGTGAATGTGGCATGGATCGTTTCAAGCAGCAGCCGGTCAAGGACAATCTCGCCCGAGTTATCTGCAAGCAGAAGCAGGGAAGATGCATGAGATAAAAGGTTTAAAAAGTCCCCAGTATTGTTGATGGCGAGAGGTTCATGAAGAGTCGCGAGGGTTTCGGCCTTCAAGTCCTTGAGGTGATTATGCGGAACCCCAAAATCGATACTGTTCCCAATGATGGATAGCTTGAGCGCGGTCTTGATAGGCTCTTTGCTTTCCATGACAAGGGCCTTGAAAAAGGGATACAACGCCAGGGCTTGCCGATTTGTCTCATGCTTGAGGGATGCAAAGGGATCTGAGACCCCCGTTTTCTGCGAAATGAGAGGATAGATAACCTCAGCCATTTCCACAGGTTTCATGCCGGGATGGAAAGTGGAAATGTGCTTACACGCCTCTATGAGAATTTCCCACTTCAGGGTGTCAAGATGAGTAGATTGGTTGGCAGCGCGCAGGGCCTGGAGGGCAAAGCAGGGCAGGCATTCTGGATAGACTTTCATGAATGTGCCCCTTTAGTTAGAAAGGGATTCGGGGTCTGGAAGGAGTGAGATGATTTCTTCTACACTACCCGCTTCCTTCAGAAAGGTTATCACCCCTTTCTTTTCAAGGAGGTGACGTGATTTTTTCCCCATCTCTCTGGCGGCAAAGATGGCGCAATCTGAAAGAATCTGGCGGATCTCATCCGGATGGGCATGTTTTCCTTCAACCGCGAGGGGGTTTCCCCTCATTTCCCTCTTCACCCAATGACTTCCATCGAATTCGCAGATTAGATAAAAAGGTGCCTGGCCGAAATGGCCGTCCCACAAGTGTTTCCCATCCGCGGTAGCAATTGCTGCCTTTAACATCTATTTCACCTTCCTATCCAAGTTCCCTTTACCAAACCCTGTCACTACGTAGGTCCCTCCCGCATGGGGATCACGTGTCAGCTCGATAATACCGAACTTCTCGGCATCAAGCAGGAAATCCCCGAAAGATGAATATCCATAGACTCCTTCATCAAAGGAAGGCTGTTTGCGTTTCATCGTATCCTTGATCATGGAAGAGTATAGGATCTCTTTGTTCTCACGAATAAGAGCCTGGACCGTAGAGACAAGAAGTTCGAAAGCAGCCTTCTTTTCGCTTGGAACCTTATCTAGCACAGGGGGTGTCCCTATGGAAGGACGGATTAGGTCATCATAAAAAATGAACTCATCACAGTTACCCACCAAAAGGTTCGATGTAGAGTTTTTAAGGCCCATACCGATAACAGATTTGTTGTTTTCTCTCAGTTTGGAAACGAGGGGAGAAAAATCGGAATCTCCCGAAAAGATTACAAAGGTATCCAGGTGTTCCTTGGCATAGCAGAGGTCCATGGCATCTACCACCATGCGGATATCCGCACTGTTCTTGCCAGTCATCTGACGTTTGGGAATTTCAATCAGTTCAATCGCGGCTTCATGAAGCTCTTTCTTATAATCCGGGTACTGATTCCAATCAGCATAAGCCTTTTTAACTATAATCTTTCCCTTTTCCAGTAAGCGTTCCAATACAATACGGATATTAAATTTTTTCTTTTTTGCCTCTTTATCCTTTTTCAACCCCAGGGCAATGTTATCGAAATCGATAAATAGGGCCAGATTCTTTTCATGCTCCGATGAATTGTCATACATAAAGGTTCTTCTCCATTTTTCTTATTCTTATCATACGTTAATTTCGAGTAGGGTCAAGCCTTTCTGCCCGAGCAGATCAGTGGATAAG
>JALTIG010000240.1 GCA_027004185.1 bacterium
CGTTCCACGGGTGTCTGAAAAGACCGGAGGGTTTTCCTCTTTGCTATGCAGGGAGGAGAGTACCAGGGGTTCCATAGGTTTATCGTCTCTTTCCACCTTTTGCAGGTAGTCCCGGATTGCCTTTAGATTTGGGGCACCTGTCGTGATTCCCTCCTCTACCCCCTGCAGGACCGATCCGATGGCACCCATGGACGTAAAGTGTTCCGGAATAATGAGCTCACCCTCTTTTAGCTTGAGGACGTCCGTGAAGGCCCTTCGCATGGCCACATTGGCCGCGACCCCGCCCTGGAAGGCAATGGGGCGTCGAAATTCTTCCCCCCTTCCAATGCTACTTTTGAAATTGCGTGCCAGGGCATAGCAGAGCCCCGCCAGAATATCCTTGTCGGGTGTCGCAATCTGTTGGAGGTGGATCATATCTGACTTTGCGAACACACTGCATCGCCCGGCGATCCGGGGAGGATTCTCCGACTGCATGGCAATCTCCCCGAGTTCCTCGATCTTGTATCCCAGGCGTGTCGCCTGCTGGTCCAGGAACGAGCCGGTTCCTGCGGCGCATAGCGTATTCATGGAAAAATCGCGGATTTTGACCGATCCCCCCTCTTCTTCCAGGTGGATCAGTTTCGAATCTTCCCCGCCAATGTCCATGATGGTCCGAACCTCGGGATACAGGGTAGTTACCGCCTTGGCCTGGGCAATGATCTCGTTAACGAAGAATCCCCCGCTCAGGTGGGCCATCAGCTTTCCGCCGGTTCCCGTATAGGTGACCCGGGCGATTGCATCGGCACCGTAGGTGTCCATAAATTCACACAGGATGTTTAGGGATGTTTGAATCGGTTTTCCGAAGTTTCGGATGTAACGGTCATCCAGAATCCGATTTTTCTCATCCATTACAACGACATCCGTACTAACTGAGCCAATATCGATACCAATGGAAATCATTGTAATCCCCCTCCTTGCGGCCAGTTGATATATCGATTCTTTTTCAATGTAGCCTTTTTAAAGGTTTTTTTCAAGCAAAAGGGCATCGGGAGAAAGTTCCCGACCGGTATGTTTCTCGGTAGAGGGTTTTCCCCGATGCGCAAAAAAGGGAGATCCTTCCCCGATTCGGGGCTTGTATCTCCCTTTCAGATTGGCATAAATTTCCCCGTTACGCGCTGGGACACTCTTCCTTCCGTATCAGTTTTCCCTCCCTTGCAAGCTGGACGCGTTCCTCCTCCTTCTGAACCTCTTCCAGAGTGATGGGTTTGACACTGTCAGGAAGGGGCTCAATGCCGTATTTCCACTTCAGGAACTGGAGCCCGGTATTGGGGAACAGGGCGTAGATCAGGACGTCCTCCAGGGACTTCGCGAGATCCTTGGTGGCCTCTTTCGCCTTTTCCAATTCTGGTTCCAGCAGGTCTGCGGCTCGACTGGTAATGGGGGTTTCTCCCCTGGGATATCCCTTCAGGACAAGTTTCTGAATTTCGGGATCGACGGGTACCGGGGGCTTTCCGTACAGGCCGTAGACATAATCCTTGGTCTGATTGGTAATCATTTTATAACGGCCAAAGAGTACGTTCATGACCGCCTGCGCGCCCACAAGCTGGCTGGATGGGGTGACAAGGGGTGGGAATCCCAACTCCTTACGTACCTGAGCTACCTCTCGATGAACCTCCGGCAGCCGATGGAGCGCCTTGGCCTGTTTGAGCTGGTTCACCAGATTCGTGGTCATGCCGCCTGGGATCTGATGCACCAGCACGGTGGTGTCGATCACAGAGAAACGCGTTTGGTCCGCGAATCGGCGGTATTTCGGGATAATGGTTTCCAGGTAATTCCCGATTTCAAAGACCTGGTTCAGATCGAGGCCGGGGTCCCGGTCTGTTCCCAGAAGGGTGATGAGAAAAGGTTCCAGGGCGGGTTCCGAGGTCCGCATACCGAAGGGTGCCGTAGCCAGGTCGATAACGTCCACGCCGGCCTCAACAGCCTTCAAAAGTGAGAGCGCGCCCATTCCACTGGTAAAATGGGTGTGCAGTTGCACGGGGACATCCAGCTTTTCCTTCAGGGATTTAATCAGATCATAGGCGTCGTAGGGAGAGATCAGCCCCGCCTGGTCCTTGATACAGATGGAATCGGCTCCCATCTCCTGAATCTTCAGGGCCTTGTTGACGAAGTACTCGATGTTGTAGATGGGTCCCCCCAGACGGCGCTCCGTCAGAGAATAACAGACCGTTCCCTGAATGTGTTTTCCATTCTTTTTAATGACCCTGAAGCAGGTTTCGAAGTTGCGCTCGTCGTTAACGGAATCGAAGACCCGGAAGATATCAATGCCTACGTCACACGCTGTCTGCACAAAGGCCTCGACTACATCGTCGGGATAGTTCCGGTACCCTACAAGGTTTTGACCCCGTAGCAACATCTGAAAGGGAGTATTAGGCATATATTTTTTCAGGACACGGATTCTCTCCCAGGGATCCTCTCCGAGGAATCGGTGCATTACATCAAAGGTGGCGCCCCCCCACATCTCCACGGAATGGTATCCCATTTGATCGATCTTTTCGGCTATGGGAATCATGTCCTCTGTGCGCATGCGTGTGGCAAAGATGGACTGGTGACCGTCTCGCAGAGTGGTATCTGTTATTTTAACCGGATGCTTCGCTTTCATGGTATCCTCCTCGATCCAAAAAATAAAAGGGTGGTTTTCCACCCTTTTATTTATAAACATTCCTAATGTCAAGCTTATTTTAGAAACGCCAGGAACATCCCTGCCGCTGTTGCGGTTCCAATCACCCCGGCCACGTTGGGGCCCATGGCGTGCATCAGGAGGAAATTTCTCGGATTTTCCTTCTGCCCCTCCATCTGGGACACACGGGCGGCCATGGGAACGGCCGATACACCGGCGGAACCGATGAGCGGGTTGATCTTGTCTTTCAGGAAAAGGTTCATGAACTTGGCCATCAGCAATCCCCCCACTGTGCTGAAACTAAAAGCAAAGAGCCCCAAGATAAAAATAAAGATTGGTTGAGGGCTCAAAAATGTCTCTGCCCTCATGGTGGTTCCTACGGCAATCCCCAGGAAGATGGTCAAGATATTAAGCAGTTCATTTTGGGCTGCATGGGCAAGCCGCTTCACCACTCCACATTCCCGAAACAGGTTCCCCAGCATCAACATGGCCATCAGGGGGGCGGAAGCAGGGACAAGAAGGCAGATCACCAGCGTGGCGATGAGAGGGAAGAGGATCTTTTCCAGTTTGGACACCGGTCGAAGCTGTTTCATCACGATCTGGCGTTCTTTCTTGGTTGTCATAAGTTTCATAATGGGGGGTTGGATGAGGGGGACCATCGCCATGTAAGAATAGGCGGCAATGGCATTGGCGCCCAGCAGCTGGGGGGCCAGTTTTGCCGTCAGGTAGATACAGGTGGGGCCATCCGCGCCCCCAATGATGCCGATAGAGGCGGCTTCCTTGACGGTAAACCCCAGGGCGATGGCTCCAAAAAAGGTTACATATACCCCAAACTGGGCGGCGGATCCCAACAGCAGGGTTTTAGGATTTGCGATCAGAGGGCCAAAATCTGTCAGGGCTCCCACGCCCATGAAAATCAGTGGGGGGATGACTTCCCATTCGAGGCCGTAATGATAGAAAATCCAGACAAGGTCGCCTTTCCCCGCGAGAGGGGCCAGGGGAAGATTGACGATGAAAATGCCAAAGCCGATGGGTACCAGCAACAGGGGCTCGAAATTTTTCTTGATGCCGAGATAGATGAAGAGGAAACCGATAGCCCACATAATAACATGGCCAATAGTCAGGTGAAGTATCCCCGTCTTGAGCAGCAGGTTATTGAATGCAAATGGATCCATACGCAACTCCTTTATTTGGTATTATTATAAAAAGGTTGATGCTGGCAAAACCTTTATGCCTTTTTCTTGAAAATTTTCAGGATAGCGGTACTGATTTCTACGAAAAACATCAGGACGATCAGGCAGATGAAAACACCCGAAAACCCAAATGTGAAGACCTTTAAAGCCAAATCCCAATTGTACATAACAACTACCTCCTTTTTAAGCGGTTTTATGCTTTAACATACATATAAAGGGCCTACAAGCCGTGGCGCCTTTTCCTCTCCATTTTTCGGAGGGAAGCGACGCTCGCGTAGGTGGAGACCCCGTAGGGAACAAGATAGGTCAGCGCAATTTTGATGCCTTCCCTGGCGGTCCAGTGCCCCGACAGAATCGCGTCGCCATGATTGATGAGAACAAGCAAGGTTCCCACTATGAGAGATACGCGCACGCCCCGGGCCGTGACATCGCGACGCAACGCTATACGGAGTGATTCCCTGATCATTTTCAACTCGTATCATTGATTGTCCAGCCGTCTGAAATCGATCAGGTCACACAGTTGATGGAGGACCTTCGCCGTCGCTCCCCAAATGATCACATTTCGGTAGTAATAGTAGTATACCTTTGCCCGCTGGTTTTCGTATTCCGCAATCCTTTCTTCAAGGTGGGCCTCCTCCTGAAGCCCCACCAGAGGGATTTCCAGAAGTTCATCGATTTCCGCGTCACAGATTTTGAAGGGATAGGGATAGGGAAAAGCCACGACAAAGGGGCTAACCCGAAAGTGTGACATGGTCTGGATGTCATCCAGCTCTCCAAGCACCGTCATGTCTTCCCGCCGGATCCCGACCTCTTCCTCCGTTTCCCGTAGAGCTGTTTCACGGAGAGAGGTGTCCCCCGCATCCCGGGCACCACCGGGAAAGGAGATTTCCCCTTTGTGGTGACGCACCTCTTGGGTCCGCCGGGTTAGCAGGACGTGCCATTGCCCCTCCTTTTCGAACAGGGGAACCGTTACCGCCGCCGGTCGCAGGGTTCCCAGGGGAAGGATCTGTTTGCCCCGGGAGGTGAGGATGCTTTTCATGCGTTCAATCATGATACCCTCGCGAAAGGCCACGCGGTGAGAGGGCACGGGAAAAGTGACTTGGTACTGTGCCGTCAGTCATGGAAGCATTCCTTGATGATCTCTTCCGCAGGGAGGACCCTTAGAAGGGGATAGAGGGCGGAGTTCCGATACGCCTTCAGAATTCCTTCGTGAATGTCCGGTTTGTGGCTGCAACAGCCGTCTTCCGTGATGATGCAGCCAAAGTCATTGGCAATGGCGTCGAGGGCCGTACTTAGTACGCAGACATGGGTTGTCACACCTGTGACTACCACGGTTTGGATCTTCCAGAGCCGCAGGGTCTGATCCAGGTCCGTCTTGAAAAAGGCGCTGAAACGACGTTTTTCAAGGATGGTATCCTGGGCGTGTGGTGCCAGTTCCGGGATTACCCGGACCTCTTCTGTGCCTCGGATGGCGTGTTCCCGCAAGCGACCCTTGAAGATGAAATCACCCCGTAAAAAACTGTCGCATGCGTAAATTACCGGGGCGCCATGCTCGCGGAACGTGTCCGCCAATCTTTGAATATTCGGAAGTATCTTCCTGGCCTCTCGGCTGAGAGGGGCGTCGGGGTTCGTGAAAGAACCCACAAGCATATCGACAACAATCAGTGCGTAGGACATGATTCCCCTTTCCTTTTCAGTACTGTTATCGATCCATCCGAAAGATGCCCCGGGCGTTTCGGCTTGTCATACGCGCCACATCAGAAAGGGAAAGTTCCTTGAGATCCGCAATGGCCTCTGCCGTATAGCGCACGAAAGCGGGTTCATTCCGCTTGCCGCGGTGGGGCACCGGAGTCAGATAAGGGCAGTCCGTTTCCACCAGGAGATAGTCCAACGGAATCTCCCGGACCACCGCCTGGATCTGTTTGGCCTTTCGAAACGTCACGGTTCCCGGAGTGGAGATCAGGAATCCCATGGCGATGCATTCCCATGCCATCCTCGTGTTCCCACTGAAACAGTGAATGATGCCCCCCACCTCTTCCGCCTTTTCCTCCTTCAGGATTGTAAGGGTCTCGACGTGGGCGTCGCGGTCGTGGATTACGATGGGTAGGCCAAGGCGTTTCGCAAGCCGGATTTGCTCTCGAAAGGCCGTAATCTGGGACTCTCTTGGGGAATGGTTTCGGTAGAAATCGAGACCGATTTCCCCATAGGCTACCACCTTCTCGTGTTGTGCGATTCCTGCCATGGTTTCGAGCGCCGCATCTGTGACAGCGGTGGCTTCATGGGGGTGAATGCCCACAACGGCTACCACACGATCATGGGATTTTGCGATGTCCAACGCCTTTTGACTCTCTTTTAGATTGATACCTACCGTGGCTATCCAGTGGACCCCTGCCTGATCGGCGCGCTGAAGAACGTCCTCCAGGTCACGATCGTAGAAGTTATCAAGTCCCAGGTGGGCGTGTGTGTCGAAGAGAAGAGGAATCTGATTTTCCATCTCCGTTTTTTATCCCTTGGCAAAAGGGGAGCCATTTCCATGACTCCCCTTCCAGATCTTTACCACAACGGACTATTTTTTGTCGCCGTCGTACCATCCGGCACCGGTTTTCTTGCCGAGTCGACCTGCCCGGATCATGGTCTTCAGCAGCGTGGGAGAGACCCACTTTAGTTCTTTGTTTAGCTCCTTGAAGAAGTATTCCGTCACGTGATAGGCAATATCGATCCCCGTCAGGTCCATCAGCTCAAAGGGACCCATGGGGTAGTTCAGCCCAAGCTTTACCGCCTTGTCTACGTCCTCCGGGGTGGCGATTCCTTCCTCTACGATCTTTATGGCTTCCAGCATATGGGGGATCATAATACGGTTGACAATGAATCCCGGGCTGTCCTTTTTGACCTCTACGGGAACCTTGCCCATCTTTTCTGCGACTTCAAAAACCACCTTGATAGATTCATCACTTGTGTTGAACCCATGGATAATCTCGACGAGTTTCATGATGGGGGCGGGATTAAAGAAGTGCATACCCGCGACACGGTCTGGGCGGTTTGTGGCAGCGGCAATCTCCGTGATGGACATGGATGAGGTATTGCTTGTCAGGACCACCTCGGGACGGCATATTTCATCCAGTGCCTTGAAGACCTCTTTTTTTAAGTCAAGGTTCTCAATAAC
>JALTIG010000241.1 GCA_027004185.1 bacterium
GAGCCACTCATCAATGGGGCACTGGGTAAAGATGTTAAGATGGCCTATGTCGAGGCAGACACCGATCTTTTCCGGGCCTATTTCCCTGACGAGGTGTTCCAGCACGTCAGGAGAGTCATCAAACACGTTTTCTAACAGGATGTGGGTGCCTTTTGCGTGTGCGGCTTCACTGATCTTTGTCCAGCTTTCGATGGAACGGTCAAACCATTCATCCAGTTTCTCGTAATGGGTCCACTTCCAATAACCGGTATGACAAACGATTGTTTTTGGATGAAAAAACTCGGCAAGTCGGCAGGTGTCCAGGAGGCGTTTTTCGCTGATTTCCCGAATTTTGTTGTCGAAGGAGGCGGGACGGATATCTTCGAAAGGGGCGTGAAATGTGCAGGCAACGCCATGTTTCTGTATCTCTTTGGCTACGGTTTGGTATTCCTTGAGGGTTCGAGTATCCAGTGTGCTGCCCTCGAAATAGATTTCTGGCATAAGCTTCCTTTCGAACAAATCATCAAGACGTTCATAAAGGAGGTCAAATGGGGCGTTGATAAAGGGTCCTTGGTTCATTTTTAGTCTCCTCAGATATTTTATCCAATCGTTTTCTCAAGTCGTTCGAGGTCGTTGGGCGTTCCAAGTGTCACTAAAATATCCCCTGCGTGGAGGACTTCATCTGGTGAAGGGTTAAAGAGCATCTTTTTGGAAGGCCGTTTGATGGCGACGACAATGATCCCGAAACGCTCTCGGAGTCTCGATTCTCTCAAGGTCTTTTTTACAAGGTCTGAGGTCGAGGACAGAATGAGTTCCTCAATGCGCAGAAGGAGCCCTCTCTTCTGAAAGACCGTTTCCGCAAAGTCAACAACTGCTGGGCGAAGAAGGATATTAGCCATTCGAAGCGCACCCATCTTGTAAGGAGAAACTACCTTGGTTGCCCCCGCAAGGAGGAGTTTTTTCTCGGTAGATTCGTCTCCTGCGCGGGAAAGGATAAAAAGATCTGGGTTAAGTCCTCTGGCGGTCAAGGTGATGAAGAGGTTATTAGCATCTGTTTCCACGGATGCAACCAGGGCCTTTGCCCTGCGAATGCCCGCCTGTATCAAGACATCATCGTTGGTCGCATCTCCCTTGATAAACAGGTAGGCATGGTTTTCGAGATCGGGGATGATTTTTGGGTCGTTTTCGATGACCACAAAAGATTTCTTTGCCTGGTGTAATTCATTACAGATAAAGCTTCCAATGCGCCCGAACCCACAGATGATTGTGTGATCCTTGAGGTTTTGAATATGGCGTTCCAATTTTTTCCTCCCGAAAAAGAGAAATATTTCCGATTCTACCAAGAGTTTGGTGAAGTATCCTACCACATACGCTACCATGATGATGCTGTAAAGGATTAGCCCCATAGTAAAGATTTTTCCCGTTTGGGTAAGGGGGCCGATTTCTCTGTATCCGACGGTAGAGGTTGTGATAATGGTCATGTATAGGCAGTCAAGCCAGTTCCAGTTCTCGATGAGACGGTATCCGATGGTTCCCGTGGCCAGTAGGATCATCAGAAGGGACAATACAAGAACAACATGTCTGGTAATCTTGGATCGGATATAGAAAGGAAGCCGTTTAAAGACCATGGTTCAATGCAGGATCATCCTGAGGTGATGTTCGGTATGGTTAAAGGGTTTCATCCGGATCGCTCGGGATTTCGGGACCGTAAAACATCTGCCCATAGATGCGGTGGAATGGAGACCATTCAGAATCTTCGGAAGCATGTTTTTTCAAGTGGGTGTAAACCCCAATGAGCTTGGCATCCAGATTGTCAATGAAATGCAGGGCAATGGCCTCCAAGGTCATGGGAAGCTTGGGGGAACCGAAGGCGTAATCCCCATGATGACTGAGGATGAGGTGCTTGAGCTGTAAGAGCTTTTTCTCCGGAAAGCCTTTGATCATAGCGGCCCTTTTTGCGATCATCTCGACCCCTATGACCAGGTGCCCAATGAGTTTTCCCTTGGTTGTATATTCAAATGAAGGCATGCTGGCAAGCTCCTCTGTTTTTCCGATATCGTGAAGAATCGCTCCGGTGATCAGCAGATCACGGTTTAAAGGGAGGCCTTCCTCGATGTAGTGCTTTGCGACCCAATCGGCTATCTGGGCGAGGGATAGGGAATGTTCCAAGAGCCCGCTGATCCAAGCGTGATGCATGGATTTGGCAGCAGGTGACCGGGCAAACGCCGTAACGAAAGTTTTATCCTCAAAAAAGGCATTCAATAATCCCTTGTAATCCGGGTCCTGCAAGCTGTTGATCTTGCCTTTCAGGGACAGGAGCATTTTATCCAATTCTTTTTGAGAGACGGGCAGAAAATCCTCGGGGTTGATCTTTTCAATCGGAACTTTGTGGATTGAAGAGATGTTGACCTGCAGCTCTCCCTGGAACTGTGTGATTAGCCCCTTTACCCGGACGTAGTCATTTACCTTGAAATGACGGGCGTATTCATTAGCCTGTTCCCAGACCCTTCCCTCGATTTCACCGGACTTGTCCTGGAGGCGGATCCTTAGATAAGGTTTCCCGTTTCTCGTTTCAAGGATCCGTTTTTCTTGGACCAAAAAGAGGGTATCTATGGACTCGTTTTCGCGCAGGTCTTGAATGTATATCTTGTTCATGATGATCCTTTCTCTTGAAATATATGTCGGTAACCGTTGATTTTCAGATTGAGGGGAACCCCATTTTTAAGTACTTTTATTCCGGGTTCTTCCGTAATTTCACCTATGCCGGTTACCTGAGAAGCGATGGCAGGGTAATGGAGGCCCAAGTATTGAGGTTCATATGGGGATGTAAAGAGGAGTTCATAGTCTTCTCCACCTGAGAGAACCAGGTCTTCCGGAGAGGGATGAATCTTTTGGGAAAGATGGAGAAAAGCGGGTGAAAGGGGAATTTTCTCAAGATAGAGCCGGGCGCCCATGTTGGTTTCTTCAAGCAAATGGACCAGATCGCCAATCAGACCGTCGCTGATGTCGATCATGGACGTGGCGAGTTGATTAGTTGCAAGTATTTGCGCGATTTCAAGACGTGGAGTAGGGTTGAGATGTCGCTGTGTGAGATAGGAGATCTCTTCCCCCCCCCGAAGGATATCGTTTGCCTTGTTTAGGATAGCAAGCCCCAAGGCCGCGTCCCCAATGGGACCGGTTACATAAAGGGTGTCGTGAGGATTCGGACTATGTCGCATAAGGGGGGCCTCTGGTCTGCAGGTTCCCATTAAGGTCAGGGCAACCACGATAGGGCCTGGTGACAGTGAAGTATCTCCCCCGATTAGGGAGAGGTTGTATTCGTTGAACGTCTTTCGGAGACCCTTTGAGAATCCCTCCAGCCAACCGGAAGGGAGAGGGGTGGGCAGGGCTATGGACAGGAGTGCGTAGGTAGGAATTCCCCCCATAGCCGCGATATCGCTTACGTTTATCTTGGTTAATTTCCGGGCGAGGGAGAATGGGGACATCCAGGAGGACCTGAAGTGGATATCTTCCACCAGCATGTCGTGAGTAATCAGGGTTGGTCCATTTTTCGGGATATTCAAAACGGCGGCGTCATCTCCAATCCCTGCAACAACATCTCGCGGCAAACTGGAGGGTATATCACTAAAGAGGTGGCGAATGATCTCAAATTCACCCCATGTTTTTTCTTTCACGCCTTACGGCTCCTCGCTGACCTTCCGTCGTTTTTGTCGAGGAGTCTTTTTGAGAATGTCCTTAGTGAGGGCAAGGGGTAAGATTTCATCCATTCTTTTGACAGAGATGATTTTGAGTTTGCCTTTGATGTGATTCGGCAGTTCCACCAGATCCTTTCTGTTTTCGAAGGGGATTATAACCGCTTTGATCCCAGCATGGATTGCCGCGAGAAGTTTTTCCTTTAATCCGCCAATGGGTAGGATACGTCCTTGAAGGGTGATTTCCCCTGTCATGGCAATATCCCATTTTACCGGAATACCGGTCAAAGCTGACACCAGCGAGGTTGCCATGGTGACACCTGCCGATGGACCATCCTTAGGGATGGCGCCGGCGGGGACATGGATATGGATATCGTGATCTTTAAAGAGGGTTTCCTTAATGCCTAGTCGCTTCGCATTAGATCGGGCGTAAGTTAGTGCGGCTTGGGCGGATTCCTTCATTACATCTCCTAATTGTCCTGTCAAAGTCAATTGGCCTTTTCCTTTCATAATGGATGCCTCAACATGCAATATCTCTCCCCCGTATTGGGTCCATGCAAGGCCTGTCGTTACTCCGATCTGATTTTCACGGAGTCCCTCTTCGTCGAGGAATTTGGGCACACCGAGAAACTTGTGAAGATTGGCTGTCGTAACTTTTGCCTTGGTTTTATGCTCTCCTTCAGCGATCTTTTTGGCTACTTTTCGACAGATATTGGCGATTTCCCTTTCAAGATTTCGAAGACCTGCTTCCCTTGTGTACCGGTGGATAATGGATAGGATAGCCTTATCGGAAATTTCGATATCGTCCTTGGTAATCCCGTTTTCCTCGATCTGCCGAGGGAGGATGTATTTTCGTGCGATTTTTAACTTTTCTTCGTCTGTGTAGCCGGACAGTTGCAAGACTTCCATACGGTCCCTTAGGGCGGAGGGGATTGGATCGATCAGATTGGCCGTAGTAATAAACATTACCTGGGAAAGGTCGAAAGGTACGTTGAGATAATGGTCGCTAAAGGAGTTATTCTGTTCTGGGTCGAGAACCTCTAGCAGAGCGGAAGCCGGATCCCCCCGGAAATCCATTCCGATTTTATCGATCTCATCCATCATGAAGACCGGATTCTTTGTTCCTGCCTGTTTGATTCCCTGAATAATTCTACCGGGCATGGCACCTACATAGGTTCGTCGGTGCCCGCGGATTTCTGCTTCATCCCGCATTCCTCCAAGGGAGATTCGGACGAACTTTCTACCCAGCGCTCGAGCGATCGATTTTCCAAGGGACGTTTTCCCTACTCCGGGAGGTCCTACAAAGCAGATAATAGGACCCTTTAGCTTCTTTCTCAGCTTATTGACACTGAGATATTCCAAAATACGTTCCTTAATCTTTTCAAGATCGTAATGGTCTTCATCCAAAACCTGCCCTGCCTTCTTGATATCCAGGTTGTCCTTGGTGGTTTTCCTCCAGGGGAGTTCAACCATCCATTCCAAGTATGTTCGGATGATGGATGCTTCCGCTGAATCTGGGTGCATCTGCTCCAGGCGTGAAAGCTGTTTCAAAGCCTCTTCCTTGACGTCTTTTGGCATTTTAGCCTTTTCGATGGATTCCTTAAACTCATTGATTTCTTTTGTTTTTTCATCTCCTTCGCCCAGTTCATTCTTGATGGCTCTGAGCTGTTCCCGAAGAAAGAATTCCCGCTGCATCTTGGTCATCTCTTCCTTTGCCTGGGACTGAATCTTGGCCTGCATTTCCAGGACTTCCAGCTCCTTGCTCAGAACCTCATTCAGACGTTTGAGGCGCTGAATAGGGTCCCTTATCTCAAGGATTTCCTGGGACTTATCCACAGTGAGCCCAAGATTGGAGGCAATCAGGTCCGCCAGACGTCCGGGGTCTTCTATGTTATCCAATATGACGACAAGATCAGGAGACAGGATTTTTCCGTAAGAGACGATCTTTTCCAACTGTTCTTTGACCGTCCGCATGAGGGCCTCGATTTCGAGTGTGATCTCTGAAACCGTTGTTTCCTTTATCTTTTCGATTTTGACCATATAATAGGGGCGGGTCTGGAGGTATTCAAGGATTTTCCCCTTTGTCAATCCCTGAACCAGTATTTTGATGCGGCCATCTGGAAGTTTCAGCATCCGTAAAATGGTGGCTACCGTTCCAACAGAATATATCTCTTCCGGCTTGGGATCCTCCTCGGCCATATTTTTCTGAGCTGAGAGAAAGATGAGCCTGTTTTTGGATAAGGCGTCATCTACAGACTGAATGGAGGTCTCCCGCCCGACAAAGAGGGGGATGATCATGTAGGGATAGATCACGATATCCCTGACAGGTAAAAGTGGAAGGACATCGGGAATCTCTGTTTTCGACTCCTCCGGTCCCTTTTCTTCTGTACGGTTGGGTTTAGAGGGAGTCTGCTCGGATGGTGTTTCAGAGGAAGTCTCAGATGGTTTCTGACTGTAGGTTTCACTTCCCTCAGGGTTCCTTTCAGGTGTGACGTCCTTCCCCGCATTAATGAACTCCCCCTGCTTTGGATGATTCTCTTTATTGGTGGTTGCTTGATTAGGGTTCCTTTTGTCTTCAGGCTCTATAGGGCTCAACAGCTTATCCCTCCTTTTCCTTGGTGATCATGATACGATGAGTCTTATTCACTTTTGATGGGATGGTTAACGTCAGAACTCCTCTGCGAATCTTCGCTTCTGCTTGCTTTGGGTCAAAGGATTCAGGAACACTGATTTTTCTAAGAAATTTCCCGAAGCGCCTCTCAATCCTATGGTAGAGGAGCTTTCCTTTAATGTCATCATGGATATCTTCCTTCTTACCTTCAATGAGAACTGATTGCCCTTCCACGATGATGGTGATGTCACCTTCTGTGACACCCGGGATATCCATGACGAGCACGAGGGAATTTCCCCTTTCGAAGATATCCACGGGGAGTTCCACAAATTGTTCCTCTTCACCTTTGTTTAGCAACTCGTACATGCGTCGCATGAGTGAGTCGATCTCGCGATTCAACCATTCGGCGGTTCGGTTGTCTCGCTGATATTTAGCAGACATCTCCTACCCTCTCCTATAAAAAATATGATCTTTTAAAATCAACGAATCAATCCTTAAAGTAAGGGTTTTTGCTTATCCTTCATAAAAGGCCTTGTATGCCTTAAATGTTTGGTAAACATCCATTTTACTTGATACCTCAAACGGGGAGTGCATCCCGAGGAGTGCGGTTCCACAATCTATCATGTCCATCCCATATTTTGCAAGGTATTTTGCGATAGTGCCGCCTCCACCTTCATCCACCTTACCAAGTTCTGCCATCTGCCAGATCACCCCTTTCTTATTGAAGAGG
>JALTIG010000242.1 GCA_027004185.1 bacterium
CAGTGGCCGACTTCACATGGAATGACTGACCGACTTCATATGGATTGCACAGCCAACTTGCGTGGAATAGGCAAACAATAAAGACGGGAAACAATTTTGCAGAATTTCTCAACTATACGGCACAATCACATGTTTAATCTAAGCAAAGCTCTTATCCGCTTATCCGCTACCTCCTCTTTCTCTTTTCGCTTGAAAAAAAATCAAAGTATGATATATTATCATACCGGAGGTGAGGAAAATGCCGGTTTCAAAAATCGCCATTACCATCGATGACAAGATGCTGGAACAACTCGATCGTCTCGTGAAAGCCAGGCTTTTCCCCAATCGGAGCAAGGCGATACAGGAAGCCATCGCTGAAAAACTGGACAAAATCGAGAAGCGGCGGCTTGCCCGGGAGTGCGCGAAACTCGATGCCGTTTTCGAGCAAACGATGGCCGAAGAGGGGCTCTCGACCGAGATAGAAGAATGGCCAGAATATTAAGGGGGGGCATCTATTGGGCAGACCTGAGCCCTGTGGTTGGGAGTGAGCAGGGAGGCTTGCGCCCCGTTCTCGTTTTGAGCGAAAATATCTTCAACGAACACTCGGGCACGCTCATTGCCGTTGCCCTTACAAGCCGGCCGCAAAAGGCGGGATATCCCCTCACCTTTGAGCTTGATCATCCCGAACTCCCTAAAAAATCGTGGGTCAAGATCAGCCAGATCCGCACGCTCTCCGTCAAACGCCTTCGCGGGGAAATAACCACAGTGTCCGAGGATGAAATTGCTGCCGTCATCGAGGGGCTAAACGAGATTATCGGCGGCTGAACCAAAACCTCTCCCCTTGGCATCGTCACGCAGCCTGGTAGATAACCGGTCTATACTTGGGAGCGGGAATGGGTTTTTTGTCTCTTTTCGCGGCTTCCAGCCAGGTTTTTTTCACTTCCAAGGCCTCTTTCAATGCCTGTTCAGGCGTTTCCCCAAAAGCGGAACAGTGCTTCAGATCAGGGATATCGGCGATGTATCCCCCATCCTCATCGCTGTAAAAAATGTTGATATGATAATCCTTCATCTTATTCCTCCCAATGGAGATTGTATTCCTCAATAATTTTCAATAGCTACTTAACCTTTACTCTCCCTTCCTTTTTCTGTCAAACCCACGAGCCGGATCACGGGAAAATGGGAGCAAACCCAAAATCTGTATAAATTACCATCATTCCAGGCAGTATTTGTTTGTAGAGGAAAACAACTGCATGTCTCATTTCTGTTAGAGTCAGTTAGCAATGAGGCTTTCAAAAAAACAGGCAGGCTATATAACCCGGCCAACAATTTCTCCTGCGTCTACGTGAGAGGCCTTTCCCCTCCGACCTCTGAAATGAATGAACACAGAGAGACGCATTCTGAAAGCGAGGTGAGAAAAAGAAAGAGAATCGTTTTGAGGATGTGTGTCTGAATCAGCAAGCGAAGGACGTGTGTATCTTTAAAGAATATCTTTTGATTAAGAAAGGTTATCATTCATTGTGTTGACGATGTTATCAAATCATGGTAAGGGATCCTTAGTCAATTTAAATGGCGGGAGGACGTGATGGCAAGGGAAATATGCATAGCCACGGAGAATGAAGCCTTACAGCATCTATTTATTAGAACATTTGATGGCAAAAGAGATGTGTCTCTCAGGTTCTGTGAATCGGCGAAGGATGCGCTTGAAAAGGTGATAGAAAGCCCTCCTCATCTTCTGATCATTTGTATGAACCTTCCTGATAGGGATGGGTACGAGCTTTGCAGGGAATTAAAGGAAAGGGACGTTCCCTTTCCTATCCTCCTTATGGAGGACATTTTTGAAGACATCGATCCGGCCCGGTGTAACGAGGTACAGGCGGATGGGTTTATCACAAAACCCTTTAATGAAGACCTCATTGCGGAAAAGGTTAATGAAGTTCTGCGTAAGGAAAAGGCAGTGGCAGAAAATGTAGAGGGGAACAGGGAAACGAAACAGAAATTCAGCGAGACTTCCCCCTCCACTTCATCCTCTGAAGAGGCATCCTCCCAGGTGGTAGCGGAATCTGAAAAGGGGGAAACGGCGGAAAGGGCACCAGAAAAGGCCAAAGGAGAAGATGAGGAAGAGCTTATCGAATTGACAGATCTCATCAAGGAAGAGGAGATAGAGGCACCATCCCCTACTGAGGAACTACCTTTGGAAGAAGCCGTTGAGGAACCGGAGGTTCCGCCCCTTATCACTTCGGTCCTGGAGGAGAGCGCCAGTGAGTTGGAGAAGATGGAAGAGATGGAAGCCCCACCCTTAGTTGAGGATGAGATACCACTTCCTCCGCCTACTCCCCCACCCCCGGAGATCGATCAGGAAGAAATGTCCAAACTGATCGCAGACATTGTGGGCCGCGTTGTTGATAAAAAGCTTGAAGAAAGGCTTCCAGAGATTCTGAAGAAAAGCCTTGCCAGGTTACTAATGGAAATCTCTGAGGCGCTCAAGTAGGTTTTTCCTTTTGGTTCGAATTCATCTACTGCCTATTGGAATTTGAGTATTTCTTCCCTTGCTTTTCGCAATTTTCAAGGATAGACTACGCGCGATTTTCTGAAGAAAGGAAAGGACCGGTATGGATAGAAATTTGGATAAGGTTTATGATCCTAAAAAAGTCGAAGGAAAGTGGTATGATTACTGGATGACCCATGAGCTTTTCAAAGCGGATGAGACCAGCCCCGCCCCTCCATATTCGATTGTTATCCCTCCCCCCAATGTTACAGGATCTCTCCACATGGGACATGCCCTGAATAATACCCTCCAGGATATCCTGATCCGGACCCGGCGCATGCAGGGATTTAATACCCTTTGGGTCCCGGGCATGGACCATGCTGGGATAGCCACCCAGAATGTGGTAGAGCGTCAGCTTGCGTCGGAGGGGAAAAGCCGCCATGACCTGGGTCGTGAGAAATTTATCGAACGTGTATGGCAATGGCGGGAAGAGTCGGGAGGGGCCATTATTCATCAGCTCAAGCGTCTGGGCGCTTCGTGTGACTGGTCCCGAGAGCGTTTTACCATGGATGAGGGTCTGTCCAGGGCGGTCAAAGAAGTCTTCTATCGCCTTTATCATGAGGGCCTGATCTACCGGGGTGATTATGTTATCAACTGGTGCCCCCGCTGCCATACCGCCCTTTCCGATCTTGAGGTTGAACACGAGTTGGTTCAAGGGTACCTATACCATATTCGTTATCCCTTGAAGGAGGGGGGAGAGATTGTGGTAGCGACGACACGCCCAGAGACCATGTTAGGGGATACAGCCGTCGCAGTGAATCCGTCGGATAAGCGCTACCGGCATCTGATCGGGAGAGCGGCGATTCTTCCCCTCATAGACCGTGAAATCCCAATCATCGGGGACCGATACGTGGATATGGAGTTTGGGACAGGGGCATTAAAGGTCACACCGGCGCACGATCCGAACGATTTCCTTTTGGGGGAGAACCATAAGCTTGAGAGGATTAAGGTAATCGATGAGGATGGCGTAATGAATGAAGAGGCGGGGGTTTACCAGGGGCTTGATCGGTTTGAATGCCGGGAAAAGATCGTCAAGGACCTGGAAGCCCAGGGATACCTCCTCAAGGTGGAGCCCTATAAGCATCAGGTAGGGCACTGTTACCGATGCAAAACGGTAATTGAGCCCTCCCTTTCCAAGCAATGGTTCGTAAAGGTCAAGCCCCTTGCTGAAAAGGCCATCGAAGCCATTCGCGAAGGCAAGACACACATTATCCCTCCTGTCTGGGAGAAAACATATTTTGATTGGATGGAAAATATCCGCGATTGGTGTATCTCCCGCCAGATCTGGTGGGGGCATCGGATACCAGCCTGGACCTGTGAATCGTGCGGGCATGTGACAGTTGAGCGAGAAACGGTTACTGCTTGCGAAGCCTGTGGTTCTGGAAAGCTGCACCAGGAAACGGATGTCTTGGACACCTGGTTCAGCTCCGCCTTATGGCCGTTCTCTACACTTGGTTGGCCAGACCGAACCATCGACCTGGAGGTCTACTATCCTACCTCCGTGCTGGTGACAGGCTTTGACATTCTCTTTTTCTGGGTGGCACGGATGATGATGATGGGGCTTCATTTCATGGGGGATGTTCCCTTCAAGGACGTCTATATCCATGCCCTCGTTCGGGATGCCCAAGGGCAAAAGATGTCGAAATCAAAGGGGAATGTCATAGATCCACTTTTGATGATGGATAGATACGGAACCGATGCTTTCCGGTTCACTCTGGCTGCCTTTGCTGCCCAGGGACGGGATATCCTCCTCTCCGAGGATCGGATCGAGGGATATCGCAACTTTGCAAACAAGATCTGGAATGCAGCCCGTTTTATCCTTCAGAGCTGCCCGGATTTCGACCGTGTGCCTGAGGTATATACGGTAAACCATCGGTACAATCGATGGATCCTTCATGAGCTGAATGGGACTATCCAGCGGATTACCCGTGCCATCGATCTGTATCTGTTTAATGAAGCGGCGGGAGAGATCTATCAGTTTTTCTGGCACCGGTTCTGCGACTGGTACCTTGAGCTAATCAAGCCGATCCTTTATGGGCGCCGGGAAGCGCAGGCGTTAGAGGAAACCCGAGTGACGCTTTTCTATGTGTTGGATCAGTCACTTCGGCTTCTTCATCCCTTCATGCCCTACATTACAGAGGAAATATGGCAGCGGATCCCCCATGAGGGGATCAGCATTGTTAAGGCGGGGTTCCCAACCTATCAAGGGTCTTTACGGGACGAGAAGGCGGCGAAGGAAATGGCCCTTGTCCTGCAGGTGATTACAGGGATTAGGAACATTCGGGGAGAGATGGAGATTCCCCCCTCCGCCCGACTCCAGGCCGTGGTGAGTATTCACGAGGAGACGGCCCTTTCTGTGCTGAGAGATCACGTGGAGGCCATTCAGGATATGGCGCGCCTGGAGAGCCTGGTGTTGGGAAGAGGGGCAGCACGGCCCCAAGGATCCGCCACCGCCATCTTCCCGGAGTTTGAGATCTATGTCCCGATCTTAGGGATTGTGGACATCTCCGCTGAAATGGCGCGGATAGAAAAGCGCTTGAGCAAGCTGGCTAAAGAACTCGAGCAAGTCGAAAAGAAGCTTTCGAACAAGTATTTCCTAGAAAAGGCACCCCACGAGATTGTGGAAAAGGAGAGGGAGAAACAGGGAGACCTTCTATCCTTGAGGGAAAGACTGGAGAGAAACAAAAAAACCCTCCAAGAAATCGGTGCTTGATTCCTCCGGATCCCAGGCCTTCGGGAGGCAAGCCGGCAACCAGCCTCACCTCGCGGGGGATTGAATGGCAGAAAGATTTGTCTCGTATCCTAATGAAACACTTGTAAGGAACATATCTCGAAGGGTTGAGATGGTTCTCTGACGTCCCTTTCTTCCCCTTCTCAGCCCCTGTTTGGATCACCCGGCCCCCTATGATTGTCTCACCAAAGAGGTAGGCATGGTGGTTGAGCAAGAAAGGCGCACGGTGATCAAGTTAATTGAGACACAGTGGGAAGGGCTTTTTTGCAAACATTATCTGTATTTCGGGTGGTCTCGGTTCCGAACTTTGGGTTGGATTCCCAAGGCAAAGAGGGAATATCTCACTTTGGGCCTTTTGAGATACCTTGGGATCCCTTTATGGCGGTGCCTCTTCTTGTATTGACCCCTTTGCAATAGATGTGATAGGAACGAATAAGAGGAGTGTGTGGATAACCTAAATTCTTTATGAGGAGAGAGATATGGCGATTGGACGTAGGGAAGTTGAACATATAGCGGCACTTGCCAGGTTGTCTCTGGGTGAGGAGGAGAAGGCCCGCCTTGAGAAGGACTTGAATGCCATCCTGGGGTATGTAGAGAAGTTAAGTTCCCTCGACACCGAGGGGGTTGAACCCACATCCCATACACTCGAGGTCACGAATGCCTTTCGGGAAGATACCTTAGTACCGTTTGAGGGAAAAGGAGTGATTCTCGAAAATGCACCGGCAAGGCATGAGGCATTTTTTCAGGTACCCCCGATCGCCGAGGATGTTTCTACTACGTAAGGAGGCATCATGTCCCTGAAACCCACCTACCCAACGATCAGAACCCTGTCAAGAGCGCTGCATGAGAAAGAAATCAGTTCAGTTGAGGCTACCCGGGAGTACCTTGAGCGGATTGATCGCCTGGATGGAAAGGTCAAGGCGTATCTGTATGTGGACGTGGAGGCTGCCCTTCGGGAGGCAAAAGAAGCGGATGCCCTTATTCAAAAGGGGGAAGCCACACCTTTGACCGGTGTGCCTCTTGCGATTAAGGATCTGATCTGTATTGAAGGCATCCCTAACACCTGTGCCTCGAAGATATTGAAGGATTACGTTCCTCCTTATTCAGCTACAGTCATTGAAAAACTCAGACGGGAGCACGTGGTCTTTCTCGGGAAGCTCAACATGGATGAATTCGCCATGGGGTCGTCCACGGAGAACTCTCGGTTCCAGATAACAAGAAATCCGTGGGACCTGGGAAGGATTCCTGGTGGATCCAGCGGCGGTTCTGCTGCGGCTGTGGCGGCGGGACTCTGTGCGGGAGCCCTTGGATCAGATACGGGGGGATCTATCCGGCAACCGGCGGCCCTTTGCGGGATCGTAGGACTGAAACCGACCTATGGCCGAGTGTCTCGTTTCGGGCTTGTGGCCTTTGCCTCATCTCTCGATCAGATCGGACCCATGACCCGATCTGTGTGGGATGCGGCGTTGCTCCTCAATGTTATAGCTGGGCATGATCCCAAGGATTCAACCTCGATGCCGAAGGAGGTCCCTGACTATACAGAAGGGCTGGGAAAGGGTGTAAAGGGATTGAAGATCGGGATCCCCGAGGAATACTTCATCGAAGGGATCGACTCTGAAGTGGAAAAACTCGTCAAAGAGGCTATTGAGGCCCTGCGGGACGCGGGAGCCGATATCGTTTACCTTTCCCTGCCGCACACGGAGTATGCCATTGCTACGTATTATATCATCGCC
>JALTIG010000243.1 GCA_027004185.1 bacterium
TTGCCGGACCTTTGCCAGCTTTTCTTCAAGGAGGATCTTCTCAGCCCTGGCCTTTTCTTCCAGGGCACGGGCCTTTTCCTGAACTCCAACAGTGGCTTCCCTTCGCCTTTCAAGCACCTTGAGGATTGGCCGAAAAAGGATCCGATTTACCAAGTATACAAACACAACAAAAACAACTGCCTGAATTAACAGTGTATAATCAATCTTTATCATTTTCTGGACACACCATTCCGTAAAATTTTCAATTTGGTATCATATGACAAAAGCCATGTCAAGTTTTTCACAAACCCAATAGCCACAAAAGAATTTCCCTTGACAAACACATTTTTACTATGTTAAACACTTACACGTCATGAAAAGATTAGTTCGGTGTTACATCATAAAAGGTACACATAAAATTAGCGGATCCTGGCGTATCTATGCATGATCAAAATGGTTAAGGGTCTTTAAAAAAGACCCTTTTTTATTTTAACCCTCACCCAAAGGAGGTTTTTATGGAGGTCAAGAAAATCCTGCTAACCGAAGATGAAATGCCAAGGCAGTGGTATAATATCCTTGCGGATATGCCTACACCTATGCAGCCCCCTCTGCACCCTGGCACCGGCCAGCCTGTGGGACCTGATGATTTGGCACCTATCTTCCCGATGAACCTGATTGAGCAGGAGGTGAGCACCGAGCGCTGGATTGATATTCCCGAGCCAGTTCTGGAGGTTTTAAGGATCTGGAGACCCTCTCCTCTGGTAAGGGCTTACGCCCTTGAAAAGGCCCTGGATGCCCCTGTGCGCATCTACTACAAAAACGAGAGCTACAGCCCTCCGGGGAGCCACAAGCCGAATACCGCGGTCCCGCAGGCCTATTACAATAAGATCTTCGGCACAAAAAGGATTACGACGGAAACGGGGGCCGGACAGTGGGGAAGCGCCCTGAGCTTTGCTGGGGCCATGTATGGGATAGAGATTGTTGTCTTCATGGTCAAGATCAGCTACCAGCAAAAACCTTACCGCCGACTGATGATGAATACTTGGGGAGCCACCTGTTATGCAAGCCCCAGCACCCAAACGGAATCGGGACGTTCCATACTTGAAAAGGATCCGGATACCCCAGGAAGCCTCGGGATCGCTATAAGCGAGGCGGTGGAAGCGGCGGTGTCGGATGAAAACACCAAGTACGCCCTCGGCAGCGTCCTGAACCACGTGTTGCTCCATCAGACCATCATCGGCCTGGAGGCGCAGAAACAGCTTGAGAAGGTGGGAGATTATCCGGACATCGTTATTGGGTGTGCCGGAGGCGGCAGCAACTTTGCTGGCCTAAGCTTCCCATTTGCGCGCGATAAGATCTTCGGCAAGGACATCAAAATCATTGCGGTGGAACCTATGTCTTGTCCTACCATGACCAGGGGACCCTTTGCCTATGACTTCGGGGACACAGTGCAGAAAACCCCACTACTTCCCATGCATACGCTGGGACACGATTTCATCCCAGCGCCGATCCATGCAGGAGGTCTCCGATACCACGGCATGGCCCCTGCCGTCAGCCAACTAATCTTAGATAAGATCATTGAACCCCGTGCTGTACACCAATTGGAGACCTTTGAGGCGGGTGTCCAATTTGCCAGGACAGAAGGCATTATAGCAGCGCCAGAAACCAACCATGCGATTGCAGCAGTGATCCAAGAGGCAAAAAAGGCGAAGGAAGAGGGAAAGGAAAAGGTCATCCTTTTCAACATGAGCGGCCACGGACTGATTGACTTGGCAGCCTATGATGCCTACTTCTCCGGCAAGCTCCATGATTATGAACTTCCCGAAGAGGAGATTGAACGTGCGCTAAAGGCGATTGAGCCATTGCCCAAACCCAAGATCGCATCGATGTAGGTCACAGAGGCCTTGAGAGGATCATATTTAAGAGGTGACATCTGAAGAGAACATTGATAAGAAAAAACTCCGGTGTCCCAAGCTGGGGGGTGAGATTCCGTTCTTTTACTGCCGGACCGTCCAGGACGGGATGCCTTGTGAGAGGATCCTGGGGTGTTGGGAGCCGTTTTTCGATATCGGGTCATATCTGAAGGAACATTACACGCCGGATGAAATCGAGCGGTTCCTGCACCCCACCCCCAAGGACAAGATGTCTACGCTCCTTGAAATCATCGAAAAGGCCAAGAAAAAAAGAGAAAAGAAGTAATTCATTCCCCCAACAGCCCCCTTTCGATCGCAGGGCACAGGGATGACAGGAATGGAAGGGCTTTATGGAAACGGATTGGTGTCGTCAGCTTGCAGAAGGTCTTATCGAAAATGGGTGTCAGTATCTTTCTATTGCCCTTATGGAAGGGGCAAAAGAGGTCCAAAAACAGGTTTCATCCACCGCAACCAGGTTAAAATTTCCCCTGTTCACAGAGGATACGATTAGTGAGAAGATTGGGTATGAGGTTGCCTTAGCCTACAGCTACGGGAAAAAGCGCTCCGCGTTTCTCACCCATGGGTTTTCCCTGCCGGTTGCGATGGATCCCCTGATGAGCTCCATATATACCGGCGTGGCGGGTGGGTTCGTGGTGATAGCCGTTGACACAACCCCTTCCCCATCTTACGGTAACGTCAGTGACCCGGTCTCCCTGTCAATGTTCGCGAAAATGCCGGTTCTGGAGGTATCCCACCTTGGTGAGATGACCTCCCTGTTGAAACGTGCCTATGGGGTGTCGGAACGCTTTGAAACCCCTGTCTTGGTACACCTTGATACCAAAGTCCCCAAGGAAGCCTCCACAGTAACCGGAAAAACGGGGAAAAAGCGCCGAACGGATTTTGAAAAAAACCCAGCGAGGTGGGCTGCCACGCCACGGTTTCGCTTTTTGCTTCACCAGAAACTCAATCGGCGTCTTAGAAAGATCACTGCATCGGGCGGCAAAGATTATCTCGTCCACATCCAGGGAAAGGAGGATAGAATCGGGATCCTCTGCAACCATGCAAATCTCTTTCTTGTCAAACCCTGGGCGAAGCGTCATGGAATTTCGGTGTTGTCGGTTCAGATGCCCTTTCCTTTGCCTGTGGCGCCCCTCAGCGAATTTATCCGATCATACCGGAAGATCTTCGTGATAGAGGACCGCTTTCCCACCATCCAGTTTCAGCTTCCGGAGAGAAAGAGTGTACGTGGCCGCCTAACGGATCGTACATTCAGCCAGGTTGCTTCATGGAATGAAGCATCACTTATCCCATTCCTCGATCGGCTGTTGGGGAAAAAGAGTAGAGAAAAGGGAACTGTAACCACTTTTCAAAACCCTGCCAGCGAACCCAAAACGTCAATCGTACGCCTTTTGGAGAACCTTAGAAAAAGGGTACCTGCTCCCCTTATCATTGCAGATAAAACACCCTTGACCATCCAGCTCCCGGTGGATCACTTTGTGTCACGGGGAGGGGCCATTAGTTTCATAGCTGGGTATGCTCATGCGAGAGGAAGAAGACCGGCTCTGGCTATTAGTGATTCACACGCCTTTTTGCACTACGGGATGCAGGCGGTAACCAACGCAGTCCACAACGCTGCACCCATCAAGTGCTTGGTGATTGTGTACCCGGAACATGTACCCGTCATCCATACCTTTTTAGGCGCCCTGACGCCTGTAAAGGTGGTTCCCCTCGATATGGAAGGCAGCGAATCTGATGGGCAGACGATCTTTGAGGATTTGGCTGAATCCTTGACCATTTATACCGTTTCAATGAAGGAGGCAGCGTGAAAAGGCAGGCACTCATCATCGCTGGAGTGGGGGGGCGCGGGGTTCTTGTAGGGAGCACGATCCTACTGAACATCGCCTTTCAGCAGGACCTACCTGTCTTCAGCGCGGATGAATACGGGATGAGCCAGCGGGGGGGATCTGTGGTCTCCCATTTGAAGATCGGTCCATATCAATCTCCCATCATCGGAACCGGAGAGGCAGATGTGCTACTTGGGTTCGAAGCGTCTGAAGGGATCAAGAACATTCCCATGTTACGGGAGGGGGGACTATGCCTTCTCAACTCCCCCGTTCCTGGAACGGGCAATACCAACCTCGATGCCCTTCTTGCCAAAAAGGGGATGAAACTTGCTACGATCGACGCGGACAGGATCGCGGCAGAGATCGGCTCTCCTCTCTCCGCCAACATGGTCATGCTCGGATCCTATTCCTTTTTTGGAAGGCCTGTTTTTTCCTTTACCAAGCTAATGGCCTATGTGGAGCATTCTTCCCCAAAACGGTTCCTCGATTTTAATCGGAAAGCCCTGAAGCTCGGATATCAGTATGCGAAAACCTTTAGAGAAAAGGGACAAGTATGAAACGCGTTATTATCGATCAAGAGCGATGCAAAGGCTGCGGCCTGTGTGCCCAGGTCTGTCCGAGGAAGATCTTAGTCCTCTCGAACATGGTGAACACCAGTGGCTACCATCCCATCCAGTGCACCGATGAAACCCAATGCATGGGATGCGCGAACTGTGCAACCGTATGCCCCGTCACAGCCTTTGAAATCTATAAACCTATGCCAGTCATCGTGGCATCTTAAGAGGAACACCCCATGGAGAAGAAACGCTTGCTAAAGGGTGCAGAAGCCATTGGAGAGGGCGCGATTCGGAGTGGATGTGACCGGTTTTATGGATATCCTGTGCCCAACCAGTCAGACTTACTGGAATACCTTGTTTCAGAAGAGATGAAGGGGAGTCCCTTGCGGGTTTTTCAGTCTGAAGACCCCCTTTCCGCTCTATTTATGGCCTATGGCGCAACCCTTGCCGGCGCGAGGGTTCTGACAGCCGTCAATACCATTGATGTGCCGGATGTCCTTCGTGCGGTTTCTTACTTCAGCGCAGCCGAGCTTCCCCTGGTGTGCACTGTTTTCTCGCAAAGTGGTCCGGGATCCGGAAACATATATCCGGAGCAGTCTCACACCTTAAGCCTGCTCTACGGAAGCCTATCAGGAGACGTGTTCGCCCCTCTCCTGACACCCTCAACTCCCACGGACTGCGCCGCCGCCACTCACGAGGCCTTCCGTATGGCGGAGACCTACCAGATACCTGTGATTATCCTTGTGGATGCCGCCTGCGCACAACTGGTAGAGACGGTTGATTTCTCTGGAATCAATTTCAGAGGGATTCCAAAAAATCGGCGGATTTTTCTGGGAGGAAATCGGGGAAAGAGACAGGTGTCCACAACCCTTTACCTCGACACCGAAAGGATGAGTGAGCGAAAAGAGGTCCTGAGGGAAAAGAAAGACACTTTTCAAAAGAGTGAGAAGGGAACCTCCAAGCTTGTGGGGGAGGGGGAAGAAAACCTGATCGTGGCCTATGGAATCTCTGCCCTCCAGGCCAAGAGGGCACTGGACGATCTGGCAGCGGATCAGGTATCCGGCCTGCTCTTTGAGCCGGTTAGCCTCTATCCCTTTCCGGAGGTTCCCTTTAAGGAAGCCTTAGAAAGGGCCAAACATCTTTTCCTGATTGATATGAGCGATGGACAGTTGGAAACCGTTTTAAAGCCCTTAACACATAGCTTTATCCCTGTCCATAGCTTCAGGACGGTTGGCGGACGTGTCCCAAGGGTTCCCGAGATAAGGCAATGGATGATCCAGGTTTTAGAATCCTCTCAGCAAAAAGGATGATGTCGCGATGGAATTAAAACTTGAACAGGTAGCAGGATTCCCCAAAACGCTTTCCGAAAAACCCCAGCACTTCTGTCCGGGGTGTACCCATGGAGTTAACACGCGGCTCCTCGCAGAGGCCCTGGATGAGCTAAATATCACCGAGGATGTAATAGGGGTTTGCGGGATGGGGTGCTCCGCCCTCATAACCGATTATCTCGAGATCGACATGGTGGCCGCACCCCCGGGCCTGGCCATACCCGTGGCTGAAGGGCTTTCCCACGAGGTGGGGGATCACACCATAATCCTGGTTTATGTGGGGGAAGGGGACCTCTACGGGAGGGGTCTGAGTGCCCTCATTCATGCCGCTATCCGTGGGGTCCCTTTGACGGTTGTCTGTGCCAACAACCTTAACATGGGCATGAGTGGAGGGCATCTATCACCCACAACTCTCCTTGGGCAGAAAACCCCGACAACCCCACAGGGAAAATTCTCTCACCAGTACGGGATACCCACGGATTTCATTCGGCTCCTTTTAGACATCCCAGGGGTCTCTTTTGCCGCGCGTTTCAGGGGATTTACGGCCGGGGAGATTCGCAAAGGCAAAGAATATCTCAAACAAAGCCTGAACGTGCAAAAGTTCCATAGGGGATTTTCCTTCGTGGAAATCCTCGGGATATGTCCCACGAATCTTGGGTTGTCACCCCCTGACGCCGTAAAACAGATCAAGTCTGCGGTTCAGGGGATTTATCCCTCAGGGCTTTTTAAAACGCCGGAGACGAGGATTGCCCTGTGAAAGAGATCTTCTTTATTCCCGACCGTTGCAGACCGGGGTGTAACGCCTGCCAGATGGCCTGTGTCTCCGAGCATCTCCTGAACAAGGGTGTTTTGAGTCCTCTGTCCGGGCTCCCCTTCCCACGAAAGGTCCAGTCACGCCCCATCAAAAACCAGATCAAGACACCTTATCCCCATCCGGTTCGGTGCCTGCATTGTGATCCACCCACATGCGTAGAGTCATGCCTCTCAGGGTCTCTCACCAAGAGTCCAGAGGATGGAAGGGTCGGGAATGACCTGGAACAATGCATTGGGTGCTTCATGTGTGTGGCCCATTGCCCATATGGAGCCGTGATTCCAGTCCCGACGGAGCAGGTCTCTATCAAATGCGACGGCTGCCTCTGGAGCAAGGCCCCCGCCTGCGTGAGGGCATGCCCGACCCAGGCGCTACTCTTTACCGATCTGGAAACCTTTTCAGATACCCTGGAGAGAGAAAAGCGCTACAGGGATAGGGAAATTCAACCTGCCCACCTCTCTCCTGCGAGGGTTTAGATGCGCTGTGTAATCATCGGAAACGGAACCGCAGGCATCCATGCAGCCCTTTCTATCTTCCATCACGCACCCCAGGTGGAACTCACCCTGATCAGTGATGATGAACCCTTTTTCTATTCACGGCCGGAGATTACAAGGCTGATCGAAAACCCTTCCGCAACGAAGAGTCTCCGAATGCGGGTCCCCGGCGACGTTATCCGGTGGGTAAATCTTGTTTACCAGCACGTGGAGGGGATCGATCCAAAGGAGGGCAAGGTTCACCTAAGGAAGCATTCCACCCTTTCCTATGACACCTTGATCCTGGCAACCGGGGCCATGCCAAAGCCAGTCAGGATTGTTGGTGCCCCAAAAATGCGGGTTCTGAGCCTGAGAACAATGCGAGACGCTCGACACATCGCGTCCCTCTTGAAGGATATTAGCCAACCTGTGATCCTCGGAGGCGGGTTGATAGGGCTCAAGATGGCCCACACCCTGGTCGGCCTGGGAATGTCCCCCCACGTGGTAGTGGCCTCTTCACAAATCCTCTCAAGAACCCTGGATCCAGAGACGGCAAGCAAAATCCAGGTGCTCTTTGAGTCCCATGGGGTCACATTCCATATAGGGGTAACAACGGAATCGGCCGACTGGGATGAAAGGAAACAGAAGGGAACCCTTCTCACGGGCCAGAGGGAGAAAATCCCATTTGATCTCCTCCTCACTGGTAAGGGTGTGTCCCCTCGGGTAGATTTGGCTGAAGACGCCGGCCTCCTAATTGAAAATGGGGGGATTGCAGTGAGCGAAACCATGGAGACCTCCCTTTCCCATCATTACGCGGCAGGGGATTGTGCCAGTATCTTCAACCACGAAAGGGGGTGGTACGAGAATCGCCCCATCTGGCCGGTTGCTGCGGAAAGTGGCCGAGTCGCCGGGGAGGCTGTGGCGGGCAAGCTCATCTCCACGAGGCGTTTTTCCTCCCCACTGAGCCGTAACGCCATCCCCTTCTTTGCCGTGCCCATCGTCAGCATAGGAACGGTCAAGGGAAAGGGGTTGGTAAGCACCAGCTATGAAGACACGAACCGGCATGTGTACCGAAAGTTCTTTTTGAAGAATGGAAAGCTTGTTGGCACCGTTCTGATGGGGGATATCACCCACGCCGGCCTTCTCTTTGAGGCCATCCGGAGAGAGACCCGCATCCGGAAGATTCCCGATTGGCTTTTGAGGGGAACACCTCACCTTGTGAATAAGACACCACCTATGGAGGTGCTTTTTTCATGAATCACCAGAACCAGGAAATCATGCTTGGGAATGTTGCCATTGCTCGCGGCCTTGTTGAAGGAGGGTTGGATCTCATGACCGCCTACCCAGGTACGCCTAGTTCAGAGATTCTGCCGGGTGTCTTGAGTTTTCGCGACCGTGAGGATCTTCCCATCTATCTCGAATGGTCTGTGAATGAAAAGGTCGCCCTCGATGTGGCCCTGGGTGCCGCATTCGCAGGAAAGTGGGCCGCCGTAGCCATGAAACAGGTGGGGTTTAACGTGGCTCTCGACGCAACGATCCATGCACGAGAGATCCCGATCAATGGCGCCTTGGTGATCATCTCCGCGGATGATCCCGGCCCCCACTCCTCCCAGACGGAACAGGACACGCGACAGATTGCTATGATCGAGGGGATGGCCGTGCTTGACCCATCCACTCCGCAAGAGGCAAGGGAGATGGCCGCGTATGCCCTGACCCTCTCCCACAAGTTCGGGGTTCCCGTCATTCTCCGTCCCGTGAACCGCGTCTCCCATGCTCGCCAGAATGTTCCACTTGGACCCATTGCAAAAAGGATCGAACCACCCCCGGAAGACCTAACAAACAGGCCCTTCTCAGAAAGGATGGGCCTTCTCATCAGGGAGGTCCAGGACCACCCTCCATTCACGGAATTGAGCCTTGATCCGGCACCCCAAAACGTCTTTGGAATCCTGACGTCCGGATTGGCATACGGGGTTACCCTTGATATCCTGGAAAAACTGGGACTTCAGTCACATATTCCTATCCTAAAGCTTGGCATGACCTACCCCTTTCCGGAAAAGGTGGTGGGGGATTTTGTGTCCCAGTTTGAGAAGGTTCTTGTCCTCGAAGAACCTGACATGGGGATCGAATGGCTTTTGGAACCCGGTGAGTTCCTCTTGGGGCGCCGTAGCGGTCACGTTCCTTCAGAGGGTGAACTGAATACGGATCGGATCTTTCAGGTCCTAGCACCCTTGTTAAAGGACGCTGGGTTTATCCGTGAGGTCCCGGAACCCCCCACCAAACTCATAAACCTCATAGCGGAGATGCACCTTCCTCCCCGTCCTCCCAATCTCTGTCCTGGGTGCGTCCATCGTGCCGCCTTTTACGCTATCCGAAAGGCCTTCCCCAATGGGATCTATCCAGGGGATATCGGATGCTACACCCTCGGGACAACGCTGGGAGCCGTGGATACGGTGCTCGACATGGGAGCCAGTATCAATATTGGCGCGGGGTTTGCCTCAACCTACGCTCAAGACGGAACCGATACGCCCATTCTTGCCACCATCGGAGACTCCACTTTCTATCATTCCGGCATTCATTCCCTCATGGATGCTGTGCTCCATAATCGCCGATTCATCCTTGTGTTGCTGGACAACAGCATCACCGCCATGACAGGGATGCAGCCCACCCCAGAATTTGGTCAGAGCCTGACTGGTCCGGGGGTTGCGGTCCCGATTCCGGAACTCCTTGCTGCGTGTGGGGTCAGTTGGGTCAGGGAGGTGGATCCCTACCGGATTCCAGAGATGGTAACGTTGCTTAAGGAGGCCAGGGAATACATCATGAGGCCCGATGGTGGTATGGCCGTGTTATGGGTAAGGCGCCCCTGTATCATCTACGCCAAGTCCCAGGGGATGCTCGAGACCTACTTCCCTCGGATGAAGGTTACGGAGCACTGTGTGGGATGCAAGGTCTGTCTCAATACCTTTGGATGCCCCGCCCTTGTCTGGAATGAACAGAACCGGCAGGTAGAGATTAACCCGGCCATCTGCATCGGTTGTGGAACCTGCACCTATGTCTGTCCTCAGAACCAATCAGGTTCCGGTCTCTTCAAGATTCACGAAGATTATCTGTTGAACGACGTCGTTCTCTAAGGGGATCAAAAGGGGGAAGGGAGGCCCTTCTACCTTTTCCCTAAAAGTTTTTCCGGGTTGGACCGTGTCAGAGAATCCCTGGCCATGCTTCCCCAGCGCTTTTCAATCAGTTGGGCCGTGCGACGCAGGTCCAAAGGATCCCTCTGGCCGATGCCGTGGCTGTCGGAGGCGACATACATAACCCATCCATGATCGATCAGGTCAAAGGATGTCTTCTGGATTTCGTCTCCCCACTGTCCAAGAAGACTGCCCGCGTCCAGTTGCAGTTCTGCCTTGGTCTCCACCAATTCACCAGCCATTTCAGGATCAGAGAAGAGGGCACTCCTCTCGGGATGTGCCAAGATAGGGGTAATCCCCAGGGAGAGGATCGAAAACACCACATCCTTGATCATGGCTTTACCTCCGAACATGGGGGTTTCAAGGAGAAGGTGTTTTCCGGTCGGCATCAGGGGAACCCTTCCATCCGGTATCCATTCCACCAGCTCAGGAAAGACCCCTACCTCGGCAGCGAGATAGCTCCTTAGAGGCAAAGATGCCTCCACGATCTGATTCCGAAACGAGGCATGCAGGGTAAGCCCCCTTTCCAGCTTCCAATTGTACACACCCGGGATAAAATGGGGGGTTAGGACAACCGCTTGAATCCCCGCTTCTACCGCCCGCCTCGCCAGCGCGAGGGAGTGATCCCAGTTCTCTGGACCATCATCTATGCCAGGCAGCATGTGACAGTGTATGTCTATCATGGGGCTCCTTTCGATTGATCCACCCAATGGCCATCAAGACGGCAAATATCCAGGCATTGGCAGGGATTTGGAGGTTAAAATCAAAAAAACTGTGGACGAGAAGGGAGACGAACCCTGCTGTGGCACCCCTGGCCAGAAGAGAATTTCCTTTTACCAAGTTTTTTAAGGCGTTGAAGATCAGCCATAAAAAGGCTAAGAGACTGACAATCCCACCCTCTGCGAGGAACATCAGGTAATCGTTGTGAGGGGACCGATAGATGGCTTGGGAGAGAAGAGACTTGTATTTGGGATATACAAATCGGTATGACCCAAATCCTGTTCCAAAGATCGGGTAATCCTTGACAAGGTTTAAGGTGTCTCTCCACACGACACCTCGATCATTTCGGAGGCTGGATGCGGCACTCCAGAACCGATCGATGATGGGACCGATACCGATCCACAAAAGGTAGATCAGGACCAGCGTTACCAGGATCTTGAGGTAAAAGTTATGCCCCCACCCTTCTGTCTCCTTTTTGCCACTGAAGTAGAAGTAGGCCATCCCGATCAAAAACGCGATGATCCCAGCGCGTGAGATTGTCAGGAATAGGCCGATGACAAAGATCATGATAAAGAAGATCCCAAGAAGCCTTCTGGCCCTTTCCTCGGATTTGAAGGGACTAAACAACCGTTTTGAAAGGATCTGGGCCATGCTCAGGGGGACGACCATCTCGAGAAAGCCCGCCATGTGATCGGGGTTTCGGTAGGTACCATGAAGCCTACTGCCAAAATTGCCATACTCAGGTTTGCAGTACCACAGCAGACAGTGGCTCCCGGTAAACAAAAGAAATAATCCGTAAAAGACCTCAAAACATGTCAGGGCGAACAGGGCGGTGAGCAGGCGTTGGATCGTTTTTCTCGTGAAGACGTTGACCACGAGCAGGTACACCAAAAAGACTACCACCCACCTCAAGAACTGGTCGAAGGTTCGCGCCGGGATCAGAGAGAGGGGAAGGATCTCCCGCCCACACCCCAGGGTCTCCCTAAGAGCCACAGTATGAGGGGAGAGAACCTTCACTATACCAAGTGGCAGGGGGATCAACTGGATAAGGATGGTGGCAAGGAACAGGATAAAAGGCCAGAAAAGGGGGGTGCGCTCCGGAGCCCTCCGTTTCTTAAGACCAACTATGAGATAAAGGATGGAAAGGAGAAGGATCAGCGTCTGCTCCGCGTAGAAAACAACCGGTTGAACAGCACCAAAGAGAAAGACCGATGAGCACAAGAGAACAAGGATACCTGTTTCAAAAATCCAAGGCCCTTCCAATAGATCCTGCTTCCCCTCATTTTTCATGAGAGGATCTCTCCTCCCACCTTGCCGATTGCTATTCAAGATAGTTAACCTCCCGGATCAACCAATGGTGATCCTCCCATTCAAGCATAAATGAAATGGGACCCTTCTTTTTAAACCGTCGCTTACCGTTGGGCTTTTGGTACTCCAGGGTATATGTCCCATAGTAGAAATACAAGTTGCCCACGCGGTGCGACACCTTCCTTTTTAGGTCAAAGCGAACAATCTTCAAGAGCTTCATGAAAACCCTGGTGTTTTCCAGAGAGGCCTTGATGGGGATGCCGTTTTCAACCGCCTCGGTATCAAAAAGGGGATACAGGGAGGCAGTGTTCATCTCGCGATAGCATGTTTGGTAGCGTTGAATAACCTGTAGGGGAGAAGCTCCTCCCATCCCTTGGTCCGGAGCAGGGAAAACAAACTTAGCCACCTTGGTCTCTACCCCCTTCCCTTCCGAAGGGAAGCCATGTACGGCCAAGGAAGTCCACGCTTTCCGTTGAACCCGAATGTTTCCCTGAGCCGGTGGATGTTGCGAAGTGGCCATCCGACGGGGATGGCGTTGGGACGCGGATGCCGTTCGCGGTGGCCTTTCTAAGCGGATGGTAGTGGCTTTCCCACGCATGATCCCCACCTGTCCCATTATCCGGGCGGTCAGCATCCGTTCTGTGAAACACAGGGTTCCCTGCCGGGATAGGAGCGGGATGGGAAGTTCCCCATATTCGGCGGCACCGTGGACGCTGATTTTTCCTGGAAACTTCGGTAAGACGGCTCGTTCCCCCTTTCGGCTCCGATCGTGGGGGCGGGTAGGAGGGAATCCCAATCCGGCTCTCCCTCGTGTCACATGCCCGGTCACAAGTTTGTGGGAAGCCAGAACTTCTACTTTGGGAGGCATAACCATCTTTTTCATGCCCTTCGTCCGAGGGTGCGGGGTCCGCCGACTTGCCAACCATGAAACGAAGATGATAATCGAGATCATCAGACCGAGAACGGAGGCAGTTTTCCCTGACAGGGGATGGAACCCTCCCCGCTCGAAGGCGGGAACCGGATGCTCCTCGATATCCTTAACGATTGCCAAAAGGGGAGCAAACTGTTGATCGTACTTTTCTCTCAGCTCGGGCTCCTTCAGGACACGGTAGGCATCGTTGATTCTTTGTGTCATTTCGAGGGAATCCTCTCCTCCGTTCTTTTTGTCGGGGTGCCATTCCTTCAATAGCTCCTTCCAGCTTTGGTGAATCCTCGAAAAATCGGCCTGGTAGGTGACGTTCAAGGTTGAATAAGGGTTAGTCCCCAGAAACTCATCCACCTGATCGATGAGGCTGCCAAGACGATCGAGGAGGTATTGGGTGCTAACCTTGCCTCGGGAGGCCACCTTTCGGCACAGGGCCCTATCGGGAGCCTTCAAAAACCCTTTCAGCATCCAGTAAAGGGTAGAAGGAGCAATACCCGAATCCATAAAAAGGGGGATGAGTTCCTTCCCCGCAACAATCTCTTCCAGGATTCTTTTCAGGCTTTTTCTATTCATGTAATCGGTGCAGGGTTACCTCATCCAGAAAGACCTTACCCCCAAGGAAACGGTTCAATTTGCTGGTAGCATCTCTGCGAAGGCTTACACGGTACATCCCAGCAAGCTTCAAGCTCACCAAGAGTTCCACCCTGGTCCAATCCGTATCTCCCGTGAATCTCCTGGAAATGGCCCTGAAATGGGGCCCAGAGAGTTCCAGGTAAAATCCACTCGCGCTGGTTACCTCCCGCGTGGAAAGGAAGGCAGACAGCCTATACTGGCCAGGTTCCAGATAGATATACTGGTAGGGGGTCATGATACGAGGGTTGTGTTCCCCGTCACACTCAATCGTAAAGGAGCGCCGCCCCTCCGCCGTGTAAAAATGAATGAACCGCATCCGCCGGACCCCCTTGGGCCTTCTCTGAACCCTCCACGCAAAGCCGTATTTCAGAAAATCCCGTTCAAACCCCCCGTTGAAAACAAGGTTATTCCGGTACTCATTCCTGAAGGTCTTCTTCCAAAGGGCAAAGGCCTCCCGGTACTTCCGGTTGCGAAAAAGGCCATTTATCAAGGTGTGAAAGAGATCTTCGTTTTTCCACCCCCTTTCCTTCATCTCCTCCCATAAGGTCAGGGCAAGGTCGGGACGTCTCCTGGCATAAAGCAGGTAGCTCAGCAACGGAGCCTTCACCTGCTTTTCATCGGGGACGAATGCCAGGAGATCCTGTGGATTGCCAAGGATCAGCTCAGCGATCCTAAAGAGTTGCGTTCTGTCCCGGGCATCTAAGGGAAGGAGGGTTCTGATCTCGTTGAGGGCGAGCTGGGGGGCCCAGGGGGTATTCAGAGCGAGCATCCTTATAAGGATCTTCCAATGCAGGGCCGTATCCGTGGGATTCAACAGGTCCAGTACACGGGCGATTCGCGCCGGGCCTTCGCTTTTCGCACCCTTCCTCATGGATAGCCACATGTGCTCGATCCAGGCAGGATAATACAGACAATTCAGCGACAGGGACCTCTGAAGGGCATGCCTCGCCTTTGCATACTCTCCAAGGTAGTCATAGATCCGGGCAAGAACGAACCAGTTGGTGGCGTTCCAGGGATTGATCCTTGTAAGACGTTCATATCTTTCCTGGGGGATCGCACCGGAGGTGGCCTTGATGAGGGCAGAGGCAAGCTGATCCACTGAGGCGGCCAAAAAGAAAAGGAGGCATATCCCTACCACGGTCATGGAAACCAGCCTTGGCCTGGAAACGCCGCCCCTTTTGAGAAATCCGCCTCCTTTCATGGATAACGTCCCGGTCGCGCGTCTTCTCCCTTCTATCCCACCCTCCCTGTCAGTTCTGGTTTGCCCTCCTTGGAGTAATACTTTCCATAGTAGTAATGATAGTAGGAATAATATTTCCCATAGTAGTAAGAGCCTTTCCCTACCTTGATGTCGTTGACAACCGCCCCGAGCAGGTTCACCCCCACCTGGGCCAGCAGTTCGCAACTATGTTTTGCAGTGGGCCGGGGGGTCTGTTCATTCCTGATCACAAGAAGGGTGCCGTCGGCGAGGCGCCCAAGGACGAGGGAATCGGCAAACCCGACAAGGGGAGGGGTATCGATAATGATGATGTCATAGGCTTTTCGGAATTGTCCCAACGTGTCAGCCAAGATCTGGGAATTGAGGAGTTCAACCGGATTGGGGGGAATGGCACCCGAAGGGATGAAGTCGATGTCCAGACCATCCCCCAGTGAATGTCCCACAGGTTTTGTGATGGTTTTCAGGTCCATTTTCCCTGTCAGGTAGTTGCTCAATCCCGGATTTGAGGATACCTGGATCAGTTTATGTTGGCGTGGCTTGCGCAGATCCCCCTCGAGGAGCAGAACCCGCGCGTCCATCTGGGCATACACGATGGCGAGGTTTAGGGCGACGAAGGTCTTTCCCGCCCCCACCTGGGGGGAGGTCACCACGAGGCTCTGGGGAGGGGATCCCGCTGCGCTCAGCATCAGGGAGGTCCGGATCATCCGGAAGGCCTCCGCAAGTGCAGAACGGGGGTTAGCTAACACCTCCAATTCGATCAGACGTCCCTCCTCTTTCACCTCAGATTTCTTGAGCTGGACATGGGGTAAGACCCCCAGGATAGGAATGCCGAGCTGTTTTTCCACCTCCTCCGGGCCCTTGAAGGTATTGTCGAAGTACTCGAGGACAAAGGCCCCAAAAACCCCACTGAAAAGCCCCACCATCATGGCCAGAAGCAGGTTCAGGGTCTTCTTGGGCTTGAACGGTTTGGCGGGGATGATGGCCTCATCGATGGGGTGGATCCCAGAGGACTTGATCCCTACCTCCACATCCATCTCCTTGGCCTTGTTCAAGAGGAGTTCATAGATGTGCTGATTGGTATCCACTTCTCGCTTGAGGATATTGTAATCGATCGCCATGCGTTTTAAACGGGATACCTTTTTCTTCTGCGACTGGAGGGCGGCCTGTAGCATCTTCTCGTTTTTCAATGCAGTCTCGTAGCGGGTGCGAATCGTGGTAATGATCAGGTGTTTCTCCCTGGCGATCACCTCCTTCAGGGAGGCCACCTTGGAACGGATCCGCTTCATCTTGGGATACTCCGGCGTGAACACGCTCGACAGATCCGCATACTCCGCCTGAAGCTTAGAAAGTTCCTCCTTCAGCTTCTGGATTAGGGGATCGTTCACCACCTGAGGCAGATCATCCGGGCTGGTTTTGCTCAACTGGTAGAGGGATTCTAAGGAAATACGTCGCGTCCTCGCCTTGTTCAGCTCCTCCGTCAGGCTGACAAGCTGCGCCGTCGCGATATCCTGCCCCCCTTGCCCTTTCTGATTCAACTGGGTCAGGAAAACGATATCATGACGCTTCAGGAAGCTGTTCAGGCGCTCCTCCGCCTGTTCCAGCTTTCCCTGAACCTTCTCGATCTGCTTCTTGATGTAGCGATGCCCAAGTTTGGTGGCCTGGATTCGCTTCTCAAGGTCAAACCGGATGTACTCTGAGATCAGTGTATTCACAACCTCCGCACAGAGCTTCGGGTCGTGTGCCTGGAAGCTGACATCGAGTAGATAGCTGGCAGAACTCCCCTTCCTGTCCAGCTTAACATTAAGCTGCGTAAGAAACTGCTTTACCAGCCGGTTCCTTTCTAAGCGGGCCTTATCTTCCGGGGATATCGTTGTGTCTCCGGCACCTCCGATCTGGCGGATCAGGGAGCTAACAAAGCCTCTGACCTGGCTTAAGATGCTGACATGTTGGTTAGGGTTATTAAATTCCTTGTTGTGCTCGAGATCAAGCACCTCGATCACGCGGGTGGCCAGGGTTCGACTTTTTAGGATGTCTGCCTGCGTGCTGAGATAACGGGCCTGCTCGACCAACCGGGCCTCAGATGCCTGACTGAAAGGGGTCAGTTGGGGTTGCGCGGCGTTGATCTCTACCGTCGCGGATGCCTTATAAACGGGACGTGTCTTGAAGGTATAAATCCCCACCGTGACAACCACAATCAAGAAGACCGTGAGGATGGTCCATTTACGTCTCAGGATGACCGCAAGATAATCTCGCAGGTCGATGGTTTCTTCCTCGAGGTATTGTGCCTGACCATACCCTGGCACGAACTCCGCGGGTAATTCCCTCTGGTCCGCACGCCGCCGGCCAGGCACAGAAACGAGCTGCTGTTGATCCGCCATGCCCCTTCCTTATTAGAGTGTTATTTCCCTCCGGCCCTGGCACTCGGGAGGCCACTTGGACCAACCCCAACGCCGAAGAAATGGTAAACAAAGACCTTGATCCCACTGGAGGGTACGATAACTACGTCGTTGGGTTCCAGCCGGACATTTTTCTGTTCCCCGTTTCGGATCTTGTTAATATCCACCCGGATGATCTTTTTGTTCCCCGCCTCGTTTCTTCGGTAGATGACCACCTGGGTGGGGTCAGCATCCAAGCTCATCCCACCTGCCTCTGTGATGGCATCCGTCACCGTTGTGGGCCGGGTCAGGGGGTACGCGTTGGGCTTTCTCACGAACCCGTCTACATAGATATTATCCGCCTTAGGGACGTAGAGGATATCACCCGGTTGAAGCATCAGATCCTTGGAAAACTTCCAGTTGTTCACCAGCTTTTCCAGATTGATATAGATGGCACTGTGCCTCTCCGGTCCAAGATGGGTCAGGATGATGGTATGGGAGGCATCATCCTTCAACCCTCCGGCCTGGGCCAGGACATCCAGAACGGTACGGGTTCCCTTTAAGCTGTAAACGTCTGGCTTTTCCACCTCCCCCAGGACGGAAACCCGGAATCCGTTATACTCCGTGATCTCCAGGTTTACCTTGGGAGAGGTCACATATTTTCGGAATGCCCTTTGTAGTACCTTCTTGGCCTCTCCGATAGTCAGGCCACCAATCTTGACGGTTCCCACCAGGGGAAGCGAAACCTTCCCTGTGCTGTCTATTTTTCCCGTCAGATCCTGCAGTTCTTCAACCCCGAAAACGGAAACCCTTACCGTGTCTCCGGGCATCAGGCGATAAGGGGGGTGGGCGATCCTTCCCACAGAAAAGATGAGTTTTTTGTTCAATCCCTCGTTGCCGCCACCCGCCTGGATCTCACTGGGGGTGACCACCGGGGTTCCCCCTTCCTTACTGATCGAGGGGGGGTTGTAGGCCGTAGAGCAGGAGAGGACTACCAGTAGCAAAAATAAGGCAAAGTACTTTATCTGTTTCATACTTCGTATTAATTATCACATTTAATGGCTTAAGGGAACGACCCATGAAGGAAATGGAAAATCCGAACATACCCTTTTAAAAACAGTGGGGAGATTCTCTTCTCAAAAAACCTCCCCTCTGCCTTTTTTACATCTATTTCTGGTTTCTCAAGGATTAGATGGGCTTGCCACGCCGGGGCCTCCATTGGTGCTTGCAGAGCCGGCAACCCCTGCAATACCGGCCGCAGCACCCCCGGCGATAAGTGCGGGCCCTACATAAGCCGCCGCACTTGCCGTTGCTGCACCTCCCCCTCCAAGGAAAACGGCACCCGCGGTTTTCACCGCGTTGTTTGCAACACTTATCGTGGCAACCCCAACCTTGCCAGCGGGGGCCTTGACTATGTAAACCTTGCCCAGTGCCTTTACCTTCATCTCCTGTCCGGGGTTCAGGCGAAGCGTCAGAGTGCCCCGTGTAAGTTCAAACCCCTCTTCCGTAACGCTCGCTTCAGAGTTGTTGTCTAACACCATGGAGCCCTTGGAGGTCCAGTCAAAGAGTGCCTTTCCGTTTTTCCCCGTTTCAATCGAAGCGCCGCGCATCAGGGGCGCTTCGGTCTCTTTCGGTGCCTGGAAGACAAGGCCATTGCTCCCTTTAACCACAGTTTTTCCCTGCAGCTCAACCTTTCCCATGGAAAACGGCTGCGCCGCTGCCATGGGCAGGCAAACACCCAAGGATAAAAACATAAAACCACCGATTAACAAAAATATCTTTCTCCCCCTACCCATTCTACCCCCCTTTCATAAAAGTTAAGTTAAAGGTTAGCTTTTACATTCAAAACACTCTTTCATAACTTCCTATATAGCATATTAATCGGATTGTCAAGAAAAAATTCTTTTGTTTTTATCTGCACATATGATTTATGCCACCCTGTGTTCTATGATCTGGTCCCAGTTTGGGGTTGATACTCGGGTACCAGTCTCTTCAGCCCTCTGCGAATACTATCCCCATCATGGTTCATAGCCATAATCCGAAGCTCTTCAATCCTATCAAACAGCCACGTTCGGAATTCCCTCCTGTCCCTAAAGCCATAAGGATTGCCGTCAGACTGGAGCACCAGAATCTTCTCATGTTTGGTTTCGACGATCCCTTCCCCCTCTGTGATCAGTTCTTCATAAAGCTTTTCACCAGGTCGCAGGCCAGTAAAGACGATCTCGACATCCTTGCCCGGCTCCTTACCCGACAGCCGGATCAGATCCCTCGCCATTTGGGCAATCTTCACCGGGGTCCCCATCTTCAGGATAAAGATTTCCCCTCCCCTCCCCAGAGC
>JALTIG010000244.1 GCA_027004185.1 bacterium
TGGAGGAAAAACTCAGGGCCGTAGGAGCTAATATCCGGCGCGTCAAGGAATAAACCTTTAGGGAGGCAAAACATGAAGAAACGATCGGTCACCTTGAAACGAACCACCAAGGAAACCGATATCAGCCTGACCTTGAACATGGATGGAGAAGGGCATTGTCACGTCGATTCAGGGATTCCTTTCCTGGATCACATGTTGACCAATTTTGCCATTCACGGTGCCTTCGACCTCGAGCTGTCAGCCAAGGGGGATATCGAGGTGGATGATCACCATACCGTGGAGGATATCGGGATTGTGCTGGGACAGGCCATTTCCCAGGCTCTCGGAGAACGAAAGGGGATTACACGATATGGGGAAGCCACTTTGCCCATGGACGATGCCTTAGTAGGTGTGTACCTCGATCTCTCAAATCGTCCCTACCTTTGCTACAAAGTCACGTATCCAACACCCAAGTCTGGTAACTTTGACCTTGAATTGGTAGAAGAATTTTTCCGCGCCATTAGCCACAACGCGGGGATTTCCCTTCACATCCATAGGATTTGCGGTAAAAATGGGCACCACATTGTAGAAGCAATCTTCAAGGGATTCGCCCGTGCACTCGCTGAGGCCACACGCCCTGTAGGCAATGGTTCAACCATCCCCTCCTCGAAAGGGATCCTCTGATGCCTCCGTTCGTCGCCGTGGTTGATTATGGCCGAGGAAACCTTCGCAGCGTCTCCCGTGCCCTGGAAACGGTCGGGATAAGGGTCAAGGTAGTCCACACCCCTGGCGAAATCGACGCAGCAGCGGCCCTAGTCGTTCCTGGCCAGGGTGCCTTTGACGACTGCATGGCCACCTTGGAACAACATGGGCTCCTCTCGGCGATTCAACGTGCCATTCAAGCGGGGAAACCCTACCTTGGGATCTGCATTGGCCTCCAGATCCTCTACACCGAAAGCGAGGAACACGGTCTCCACCCTGGCCTTGGAGTTATCCCAGGAAGAGTGGTACGCTTTCCTGAGAATCTGAGGGATGATTCGGGAGGTCGGCTGAAGATTCCTCATATGGGGTGGAACGAGGTAAAACAGTCCCCTCTCCCGATCCCGTTTTGGAGGGATATTCCGGACAAAAGTTTTTTTTATTTTGTCCATTCATACTACGGGATCCCGGAAGATACCGCATCCGTGGCCGGATGGACGGAATACGGGCTCCCCTTTGCATCCGCGGTCTTCTATGATAACCTTTTCGCCGTTCAGTTTCATCCAGAAAAGAGCCAAAAGATGGGATTAATTCTCCTTAGAAACTTTGGTGAATGGGTTGGACAGGAGGTGTGAACCTTGTGAAAACCGTCTATGTGGATACTATCCCCATTGGAAAGGAACATCCCCTCGTCCTGATTTCCGGACCCTGTGTCATCGAAACGGAAGAGATTGCCCTGAAAACCGCCGAGAGTCTCAAAATCCTCTGCGAGGACCTGGGGATTCCTCTCATCTACAAATCCTCTTACGAGAAGGATAACCGAAGTACCGCTGAAAACTATCGGGGACCCGGTCTCGAAAGGGGGCTAAGAATCCTTGAGAAGGTGAAAATGACCCTGGGACTTCCCATCCTCTCCGATGTCCACCGGGAAACGGACATATCTCCCGCGGCGGAGATCCTGGATGTCATCCAGATACCGGCGTTTCTCTGCCAGCAGACAAGCCTTCTGATCGCCGCGGGGAAAACTGGAAAACCCATCAACGTCAAAAAAGGACAGTTTCTCGCACCAGATGGAATGAAAAGTCCAATTCAAAAGCTCCTCAGCACGGGTAACGACCAAATCCTTCTCACGGAACGAGGGACGTGTTTTGGTTATTACCAATTAGTAGCGGACATGCGGGCTATCCCTATCATGCAATCCCTTGGATATCCCGTGGTCTTTGATGCCACCCACATTGTAAGGATTTACGGTATCCCCAGCAAAGACCCGGGAGGAGGGCAACCGGTCTTTGTTCCCACACTGGTTCGCGCGGCGGTCGCGGCAGGCTGCGATGCCCTCTTCATAGAAACCCACCCGTGCGTGGAAGAGGCCCTATGCGACGCCTCCAGCATGATCCCACTTGAACATCTTAGGCCCCTGCTTCAGGAGGCAAAGGCCCTTTCTGAACTTGTGCGTTCATGGGATCAAACCAAATGAGAGGAAATCTGCTACCCTTCCGAGAAATTAAGGTTTTTCTCATGGATGTGGACGGCGTCTTGACAGGTGGAGGGATCTACCTTGGAAGCCAGGAGGTGGAGCTGAAAAGGTTTCACATCCACGATGGGATGGGCATTGCC
>JALTIG010000245.1 GCA_027004185.1 bacterium
GCATTCGATCGAGCAGGATCGTGGAAAGGGCAAAAGGGGCGACAATGGCAAGCCATTCGGCACCTATCCAGAGGTCTCCGTGGCCATATAATTCTTTCAGCTTTTCGTCAAGCCAACCCGCGGCGAGCAGCGCAAAGGCGGCATAAGAGGGTAGCAGATAGCTTACCTCTTTGATGCGGGAAAAGGAAAGAATAAAGCCAGGCAGGAAGGCCCATAAAAGAAGAAACAAGGAGATATCCTTTTCTTTTAGGCTGTCGGAGAATCTTCCGATGGAATTTATCGTGTCCTCGCTTTCTTTTGGGTTTCGGATTTTCTTTACCGCGTTCCATATCGCGAGGGGGAGAAAAAGCATGGCGATTCCTGCCATTTCCGGAAACCGCTTGATATAAAAATACCATTCCCCTGCCTTGCCGAAGTCAAAATTGTAATTGTGACATCCGGCAAGGTGAAAACGCGTCATAAAAAATCTGCCCAGGATATTATTAATAAACAGCTCATGCAGATAGCATATCCCGCCAGCCTTGTAATAGAGGGTAAGCCATATACCAACGGGGAAAATGAATGCCATCAGTGGGAGGGGAGAGAGTAATCGTTTCATTGTCCCCCACCGGTTTGTGAAGAGGGAAAATGCCACCACAACCACAACCACATGAAAGATACCCGCTAAACCTTTTGTCAGGAATGCACCGGCGCCTGCGAGATAGAAGAGAGAGAGGGCAAGGGTTCCCTTTTCTTCCCCGGTCCGAAATACCCAAAAAGCAAAGGCAGTAAGGGCAACTGCACAGAAGGCTCCCACCCCGATATCCAGAAGGATCCAGTGACTGTACACGTAAAATCGAGGGATAGTGGCAAGGAGTATAGTGGCAAACAACCCCCGAGATATTCCCCCCCATTTATACCCGAAAAGAAAAACCGTTAGGAGCATGAGACAACCAAGTAATGCGGAAACGGCCCTCGCGGCTGTGGGATTTATTTTTCCCAAGAGAGCAAATGAAACTGCAACCATATCATAGTACAAGGGTGGCTTTTCGAGGAAGGGTAGGCCAGCAAGGGTAGGGACAACAAAATCTTTTCTTGCAAGCATCTCTCTGGAAATTTCCGCTTCCCGTGGTTCGTCTGGACCGAACAGGCAAGGGTGGGAAACGTTCACAAACATTGCAAGCATAAGGGATAGTAGAACGACAAGATGTATACTTGATCGAAAGTTATGCCCGAATCTGTATTTCACCCTATCCATCCTCTAAAGGCAACAGAACAGGAAACTAACCTTAGTATAAAGGGGTTAAATGACCAGAATGTGATACAAATATTACCTGTGTGTAATGTTGGAAGAGATAGGGGGAACCAAAGATTATTCTGGGGAAAAGGTATGGCGATAAAGGGGGGACTAAACAGACTTTTTCTGCAATGCCATAGCTACTTTATTTTAAACTTTGTGGTTGGCCAGAATTGAATCCAGAAAGGGACAATCCTCATTCCACCTGGGCCAAACCCTCAAACGAAAAGCATTCTGTGGCCGGAGGAATTTAAGAGTGTTATACCGTAGGTTTTTCCGGGTTTTTCCTGTGCATGATAATATTACGTATATAAATAAAAAGACAGAACGCCTCGTTAAAGATGAAAACAGGATCTCGCCTCCAAATGGCATAACTCAATAGGATTGCACCAGCAAGGACACTAATGTACCAAAAGGAAGCGGGAACGATACTGCATTTCAACCGTTCACTGGAAATCCATTGCACAATGATACGCACGCCATAAAGCGATTGACCCAAAAAGCCTAAGGCGAGCCAAAAGGGAGTCATATTAGTCATAATTTATCTTTTCTTAACCATAAGAAAAAGGATTGCTTTACCGTGCAGCATTCCAGATTAACCATTCATCTAAGACTAATAGAGCCCACAGGGTACGTGCATGATCGGCCTGTCGGTTTACATGCTCCCGCATCAGGGAAAGGACACCTTTTGTTGATACACCCACCTGTTCCAGACGGCCTGATCTCAGCTTTTCACCCGCCCAGCTCCGCAAGGGGCCGCGAAGCCATGATGCAATTGGTACAGAGAGTCCCCGTTTGCGGCGATAAACAATCTCACGGGGGAGATAATTTGAGGCATATCGTTTAAGAAAACCCTTCGTTTGAAGGCCCTTTACCCGTGACTCCGGAGGCAGCGACGCAGCAAACTCCATCACGGGATAGTCAAGAAAGGGGCAACGTATCTCCAGAGAAGCACTCATTCCTCCACGATCCGCCTTGGTTAAGAGCCCTTCTGCCAGTGAATTTTCAAGATCGTAACGTTGTATCGCATCAATGATAAATCCTTTAAGTGATTTCTCCCTTGGAGGGGAATACAGTACACCAATCCTTTTCATCAAAGGGGGAGAGATATTTCCGGTCCATAGAAGGTGGCGAGAGAAAGGTTCCATCCCTTCCCCTTCAACGAATCTCTTTAATAAGAAGGAAACCGGAACTTTACGCTCACTTGGCGGGAGGGCCTCTACAATCTTGCGTATTACCCTACGCAGAAGTTTAGGGAGTCTCTCATAGTGTCTTGCCAGCATGGCGCCTACATACGTTGGATAACCTCCAAAGAGTTCGTCACCACCCTCACCTGAAAAAACGATTCTAACGTCTTGGGCAGCGCGGCGCGACAAGATTGCCGTGGGAATCCAGGCTGGATCGGATAAGGGCTCCCCCGTCATAGATATGAGGCGTGTTAATTCAGGCGGAAACATCTCAGGATTGACCAGTACTGAGACAATTTCAGATCCAATAAGCTTTGCCACCTTTTGGGCATATACACCTTCATCGTAGGAGTGTTCAGAAAAACGTATTGTGTAGGAGGGCACATTCTTTTCAGGCCGTATCTTGGTTGCAATGGCTGCGATCAGGGATGAATCAACCCCACCGCTCAAAAAAAACCCATAATCGACATCTACGTCGGTTTGCACCTGGACTGCTTCTTGGAAAATACGGTCAAACTCGTGCATCAGGGGGGTGCTTTTGGGTTTTTCTACGATTGGCCAATGCCAATAATGTATATGATGTTTTTCCTTTGAAGAAAAAACAACGATCTCCCCAGGACGTACCTTTCTAATACCTCGCAGTGGAGTGGTCGGAGCCAAAAAATACCCCCGGGAAAGATAATTTACAATAGCTTCACTATCTATTTCTCTTTTCCCAGATAATCCTGCTACCAGCGCGGCAATCTCTGTTGCGAAGAGAATGGAATCGCCTTCTTTGGTATAATGCAGAGACCGTTCCCCCGCGCGGTCCCGAGCAAGAATCAATTTGTGTTCCCGTGGGTCCCAAACAGCGATAGCAAAAACACCTCTGAGCCTTTCAACAAATTCTTCACCCAATTCAAGGTACAGCCCGGGCAGGACCGAGACATCAGATGCGCCCTGAACAGGCCTGCCGCGCTGGGTCAGCCAGATACGAAGGGCATGATGGTTGTCAATTTCCCCGTTACATAAGGCAACGACACCGCTATCCATATCCAGTATAGGTTGTAATCCATCGCTGAGACCACGGATGGCAAGTCGTTGAACCCCAAGTATTGCCCCATCTGAACTCTTTATGCCTGAACCATGTGGGCCTCTATGGGAAAGTTTTGAAAGCATTTGTCTTAGACGTGCAGGAAGGCTCTCTATATTACTGGAGCCGTTATCCTTCAAGGAAACGATGCCACAAATACCACACATCTCAGCTTTCCCCTTGGGGAATAAGCATCTCCCCCCAGTAGTCGCGTCTGAGATACTGCATCGGCTTACGGTATTTCCCCATAAGTGCACCGAGTTGTGGTTTTTGGCTGGTTTCTACAATCAAAAACACGGGTTTGCGGTGGTTGATAAGCCAGGACCTGAAATCCTTGACTTTTCTAATATGGGGTGGCCACATGGATGTTTTCGATAAATAAAAGGGGATATAATTACTCCTCATCTCCGATCCTTTACTGCTGGTAAAGAGCATTATTTTTCTTTCAAGATAAAAGGGTATTCCCTCTGGGAAGCACCGGAAACATGCTACCTCAGCTCCGCGGGATATATGGAAAATCTTCGCGGCTAAACTGCGATCAGATCGATTAGACAGAATCGGTACAATACGAGGTAAGAGCATGGAAGGGATAAATAGGGGAAACAAAAGAAAGGCAATGAGGGTCGCTTTTGTATTGCGTGAGATAGCCCCTACCATCCCAAAGAAGGCGATCGCAATAAACAGAAAGATCAAAGGCATGATCAAAGAATGGAAGGTACTGGATACTGCAGGGTTATGGATATGTCGAAGGTAGGGGTTGATCATCTCCGGTTTTATATATACGGTAAACAACGCCACCACGAACACGGTGCCGATAATAGATATGTAAAAGCTCCCATGCCGGATGACACCTTCCTCTGCTCTGCTTTCCCGGCTCATAGCATGATCGAAAAGACGGGCTGTTAAAACCCCTAAAGCGATGATTACTGTAAGGATGTATCCAGGAAGCTTGGAGCTCGAGAGAGAAAAAAATATTGTAACGCTTATTGCATACACGGAAAATAACCGATCCGCGGATGTCAAGTTTTTATGCTTGCGCCATAAGATTATAACTGTTTCAGGGAGCAGCAAGCTCCAGAAGATGAGCGTCCCAAAAATGATCGGAAGATAATAGTAAAAGGGACCTGAACGGTTAAAGGTGTTGGTTGTAAACCTCAGAAATACCTCCCTTACGAGGCCGTAATAGGGGAAATCCGGATGTAATACTGAAACGCCGATGAACCATGGCATCACAATCAACAGTAAGATCAGGAGATTCTTCCATGATAGTAAGCGGCGAATCGCCCCTTTCCGTTTGTCCAGGAAGTTAAAAATGACCAATACTAACGCAGGAACAACGAATCCAACAGGTCCTTTGACCAATGTGGCCATGCCAGCCATCCCAGCGCAGATCGTGTACCAGTGTTTTTGGAATCTTTCATCTGTTCTTTCGGCAAAATATCCCGCAAAGATTGAGGCACAGACGTAAAAAGCTAAAGGCATATCGAAGATGACAACACGAGAGAAGGCAAAAAACAGGGGTGTTGTGCTTATGATAACGGTGGCAAGTGCCGCTGTGCGCAGATTGTATTCACGGTGGCAGAAGAGGAATACCATGATTAGAATCCCTATGGCTGAAAGTGCGGATGGAAACCGGGCCGCAAACTCGTTATGGCCGAACAGGGAGAGAGATAGCGCTACGGTCTTAAAGAAAAGCGATGGCTTGTCAAGATAAGGAACGCCGTTATAAGTTGGTATCAACCAATGGCCTGACCTCTGCATTTCCCAGGCAATCGAGGCATTCCTGCCTTCATCTGGGTTCAATAGCGGTAAAAGGCCAAGATGTACAAAGATCATGTAGAATGCAGCAGCGAATGACAACGCAACCCACAAGACGGTCACGCCCTCAATATCAGACCTCCATAATGCTGGTAAGCGATTCCCTCTGCTCTCTCTACATTCCTTTAAAGGTGTATTCAACTTTTTCTCTAACCTTTAGATGAGGACCAGCCGATAGTAAAATGCGGACACAGATCTATTTCAACTCCCAATGATATTCTAAAGTCAGTCAGTGCCTTTGTCAAGGATTCGGGCGTGATCGGTGTCGGATTGCCTGCCACACTTAATAGTTTAAGACGAGATAGATTATCTTTCAATGACTAGAATGTTACCCTTTTTTAATTTAGACCAGTGCAGGGTGAAAATCAGAGAGCTACTGTAGGAGAGTAGGTGATAAACGGGGATGTTAGAAAAGGGCAAACCTTTGGTGGGACGGTCTGCCCTTTAAGATGGAAGAAGATGGATTAATATCTTGGCCGGCGAGCGGGGCGTTCCCCTCTCGGTTTTGCCTGATTGACCTTGATGGGGCGACCTTTTAACTGGCTTCCATTCAATCCTTTGATTGCCTTGTCGGCTTCCGAGTTGTCCGGCATTTCCACGAACCCGAACCCCTTGGATTGACCGGAATATTTATCCTTAATGACATTCACACTCTCCAGGGTACCGAATTTCGAGAAAACCTCCCTTAAGTCCTCCTCTGTGACGCTATACGCAAGGTTACCAACATACAAATTCATGAATCTCTCCTTTTTACGCGGTTTATGAGTAGGAAGCTATCATGTAATCAACCACGGAAATTAACAGATAGCGCGGGCCACCCTTTGGCCTGTTTCCATTTGCGGGAAACGTGATGAATATATTACATGGCTCACTATATCTCATAATTTTACGAAGATTACAACCAGAATGATATCATGTGTCCAATTCTTGTTGACAGATTCCGCCCTTCACATCATTCATGGCATGCTAAAGCACGGGAAAGCGCTTGGCCCACAAATCGACTTGATCAACAGGTGGCGGTCAATCAGAAAAAGCTCTGCTAACCAAAAGGATAAAAGCCGCCGTTTTCAGGATTATGATTCAAGTGCTCCAATATCCACCTCTTTTTCTGGTGTGGTGAAGACAGATTCCATTTCCCTGTATTCCACGATCGATCCCCCGTTAAAAAATTGTGTAACCTAAAATCCTCACCGCCTGCTATTGTTATGAGCGGCAATAACGACCGCTCCTTGAATGTTACGACAAGTCCACAATCCCTTCCGTGGTAGACTTTTCCTGGTCATTCTTCACCTCGTCTCAGAGGGCAACCTGTTTCACGGCACACTCTATTCCTACGCAGCGGAAACCTAGGGGATTTTTATCCGATGGCGTGACTGAAGCAACAGGATACACTGAGGTCTCCCGCATGCCCGTTATGCCTGCTCCACATGGGTAGGCATAACGGTCTCTTATTGAGGATTCCCCAGCGCCGTTCCTCAGCCTCTCGGCCGGTACATGGTTCCCACATCGGGGTTCTTCTCGCCATATTTATCAATCAGCTCTTTGACGATATCCGAGCGGTCCGACCCCTTTGCTTCGAGTTTTTTAATCAGTTTGTAGGCTCCAAACAGGGGAGAAG
>JALTIG010000246.1 GCA_027004185.1 bacterium
CCACACAGGTTCTCGGGGTGTGCTCGGCAGAAAATACCTCTGAGAATGAGGTGGATAGGTTTGTACCTATGAAATACAGGGACTTAAAGTTTCTCTTTTTCTTCAGGGCCTCGATATCCGCGAAGGTTGACTCGCTGTTTCCTGTCTTTTCCTTGATTATCCTTCCTATCCATTCCCTGAAATAGTCTCCCTTATACCATCCAAATTTCTCTATCAATCGCCTTGTGTCCCGAATAATTCCCCATGAATCATCCAGGAAGCTCTTAAAATCGAGGGACCACAATATCTCTCTGGTTTCCTCTATGGTATATCCCAAACCAAGAAGAGTAGCATTGATGGCCCCGGCGGAGGTACCCCCAATCCTTTGTATCCGAGGGATAACCTCCCGCGCAGTTAGTTCTTCAAGTGCCCCGAGGTATGCGATTCCCTTAACCCCTCCGCCTTCAAACACCAAATTACGGAAATTGTATGACATGATGGCTCCTTTATTTTAGTGGTTGATATGTCAAAACGATCGAAACTGAAATGAGACTTCCTGCGGAAGAGATTCTACACGATGGTTTCGCCTCTGTGTGCATCTGGAATATACATTAATAAATATATCCTTACCCCTTCAATCCTTTAATCCTGTCCCCTTAAAAGTTAAATTAATCTCTCCTAAAAGGGTAACAAAATGCCCTATTTTACATGGACGGTGACAACACCATTCGACTTGCTGAAAGGTACGCAGTACTTTTTTTACAGGTGCTTATTTCAAAAAGTTGATTACCGTGACGAGGATAGCAATGAAACCAAATCCCCCTGCCATGAGCCACTGCATAAAGGAGAAACGTCTTTCTAAGGAATCAAATCGCTTATCCATCTCGCGTTGCAGGGCTGCAAATCTGGCATCCATGGCCTCAAATCTGGCATCCATGGCCTCAAATCTGGCATCCACTACCTCAAAGCGCCTATCCATCTCCCGCTGCAGGGCTGCAAACCTGGCATCCATGGCATCAAAGCGCTTATCCATCTCGCGTTGCAGGGACTTAATCACCTCGCCCTGGGCAAGCAGGGCCTCCTCCACCCTTGCAATCCGCTCTATGAGTGAAACCTTGCCTGCCTTCTCTTCCTGCTCCTTCACGAACCGCGCCACCTCCTCGGAGATGGCCTTCTTTAGAAGCTCCTTGAAATCCGGGGTGTTGATGATGGAAGAAATATCTGTCTGCATATTGTTAACATAAGGAAAAGGATGATCTTTGTCAAGAATATGAATAAATTCCCTATGCCAGGAGGTGGAAAAGGGTATTTGATGCCCTTTTAACCTTCAGAAACTGTGGTAAAAAGTACCTTATGATAACACTTATCTCCTATAAAATCCCTGTTTTCATGCTTTTTATTTACCAGAATTATACTCTTGCTTTTATCCAAAAAAGGTATATATATCATGCAACTTCCAGACAACAGAAAATCCCTGCAAGAAAATTGAGGCCAATTAAAATGACGATACATAAAGCTATTAACGAAAAATTACGCAATATCGCCATTATTGCCCACGTGGATCACGGCAAAACGACCCTGGTGGATGCCATGTTTCGTCAAAGCGGGTTGTTCCGCTCCAACCAGAAGGTGGATGAACGAGTCATGGACACACTGGACCTGGAGCGGGAGCGCGGCATTACCATCACCGCCAAGAACTGCTCCGTGATCTGGGATGACATTCGCATCAATATCATCGATACCCCAGGCCATGCGGATTTCGGTGGGGAGGTGGAACGGGCCCTCTACATGGCCGATGGGGCTATCCTCCTGGTGGACGCCTCGGAAGGCCCCCTGCCCCAGACCCGGTTTGTCCTCGGCAAGGCCCTTGACGCCGGCCTCAAGATCATCGTGGTCATCAATAAGATCGACCGGCAGGACGCCCGCCCCTACGCGGTTCTGGACGAAATCTACGACCTTCTGATCGACCTGGACGCCACGGATGAACAGTTGGAATTTCCCCTTCTTTACGCCGTGGGACGGGACGGGATCGCGACGAAATCCCCTGAAGAGAAAGGAAGGAATCTCGATCCTCTTATGGAAACCATCCTGACCGAAATCCCCGGCCCCTCTTACATCCCCGGAGCCCCATTCCAGATGCTCGTTTCGGATCTGGGATACTCGGATTATCTGGGCCGCATGGCCGTAGGAAAAATTTTTAACGGGTCGGCGCACGCCAGGGATGCCCTCGTGTGCATCGGGGAAAACGGCGGTATCACACCTCTGAAAATTACCAGTCTCCAGGTTTACCGGGGAATGAAACTGAAAGAGGTGGAAGAGGTTCAGCCGGGGGACATCGTGGTCCTTTCCGGCATCGAAGACGTGAAAATCGGTGATACCATCTGCAATCAGGACGCCCCCCACGCCCTGCCCCGCATCCGGGTGGAGGAACCCACTGTCTCCATGAAATTTACCGTCAACGACTCTCCCCTCAGCGGTAAGGAGGGACTCTACGTGCAGGGCGGCCGCATCCTTGACCGTCTGATAAAGGAAACCCTTCGAAATGTCTCCATCCAGGTGGAAACGACGGACAGGCAGGACACCTTCATCGTCAAGGGCCGCGGAGAATTCCAGCTTGCCATCCTTGTTGAAACCATGCGGAGGGAGGGGTTCGAGTTCTGCGTAGGCCGCCCGGAGGTTATTTTCAAATACAAAAACGGAAAGAAACTGGAACCGATGGAACAGGTGATGATTGACTGCGAGGAACGCTTCCTCGGGGTTATCTCGGAAAAACTCGCCCTGAGAAAAGGCAAAATGACCAACCTGATTAACAACGGCACGGGGCGAATCCGGCTCGAGTTTTCCATCCCCGCGCGGGGGCTCATCGGGTACCGGGACGAGTTCCTTACCGACACGCGGGGAACGGGTATCCTCCATACCCTGTTCGACGGCTACGGGGAATTCCAGGGGGAATATCCCAGCCGCTTCACCGGCTCCATCGTGGCCGACCGGAGCGGGCACGCCGTGCCCTACGCCCTGTTCAATCTGGAGCCGAGGGGCCGGCTCTTCATCCGCCCGGGCGAACCGGTATACGAGGGGATGATTGTCGGGGAACACAACCGGGGCAAGGACATTGACGTGAATCCCTGCAAGGAAAAGAAGCTGAGCAACATGCGGGCCGCCGGCCGTGATGCCAATATCATCCTCTCCAAGGTCACGCCGCTGACACTTGAGCAGGCCATCGGTTTCATACGGGAAGACGAACTGGTCGAGGTCACGCCAAAATCCATCCGCCTGCGCAAGATCATCCTCTCGGCCCAGCGACGGCACACCCTTCGCTCCGCCCAGTTAAAAAACCATGCGAAGGGGAAATGCGCTTAAATCTCTATCGTTTTCGATATACGCCAGAGGACACAAACCTGCACTGTACCCTATATTGTCCCCTATATAGTTCTCAGTTTTGATCCCAAAAGATCTCTCCAAAAGGAGCGGAAACTCGCAAATAAACTACCCCGTGGCAAGCAAAGGGGTGTGCATTATCATCTTTATCTCAACACACTAAGAAAATTAAACCCTATAGGCTCGCATCATCTTCATTGAGGCAATCTTGTGATCTGCGAAATCTGTAGACTTAATCCCTGGTGCCGGAGGTCGGACTCGAACCGACATGGACACAAGGCCCGGGGGATTTTGAGTCCCCTGCGTCTACCAGTTTCACCACTCCGGCAGTTATTGGAATCATACCCAAATCTAAAAAGGCTTGTCAAGACACAAATGATCTTTTAAATTACAAACATGCTTTCCGAACATCAAAGTACCGAGATCAAAAGGGCATCCGATCTCATCAAAAAAAGCCGAAAGACCATCGCGTTTACCGGTGCAGGCATCTCCGTAGAAAGCGGCATCCCCGATTTCAGGGGTCCAAACGGCGTGTGGTCAAAGATAGACACAAGATACCTTGAAATCACCTATTTCAAGCACCACGCAGAGGTTTGCTGGCCAATCATCTACAAAACATTTTTCAAACACGTGCAATCCGCCAGACCCAATCCCGCCCACGAAATCCTCGCCTGGATGGAACAGCGGCATCTTATCTCCGGAATCATCACCCAGAATATCGATAACCTTCATCACAAGGCAGGGAGTAAAAAAATTATTGAATTTCATGGTAACACACGCCTCCTGGTCTGTCTTTCCTGTGGCCACCACTTCTCTGCAGATTTTAGAAAACTGGGGCAGCCACCCCGATGCCCCCAGTGCGGGACGATTTTAAAACCGGATTTTGTTTTCTTTGGAGAAGGGATCCCCTATACCGCTCTGGAAGGCACCAGGGAACTTCTAACGGATCTGGAGGTGATGATAGTCATCGGAACCACAGGGATGGTATTCCCCGCGGGGCAAATTCCACGCCAGGCGAAACGGAACGGAACCAAGATCATCGAAATCAACCTCACCCCTTCTACGTATACCCATGAGATAACCAACATCTTTATTCCACTTGCCGCATCCCAAGCACTTTCAGAGCTTAAGACCCAATTGGTAAAGCCATCACCTTCTCATAGGCCTATCTCTTAATCCAAGGGCCACCAAGCCTGCAAATCGACCTTTTATTCTTAATCCCCCCACATCCCTTTACTCAAGTGCGTACACACCATATGGTTCGATATGTCCATCAAAAAACGTCCGGTCCACCAGGTTGAATCTCATTTCGTACTCGGGAAGTGGAATCTCGTCATCACTTACATTGATAATGGCCAATACCTTTTCCTTTTTAAACCGTCTTTCAACAGCTATAAGTCTTCTATCGAGTTCGAGCACCTTTCGGGTACCCCGAGGATGAAAAGAACGAATCTCTTTTCTTGAATCCAGCAATCTCAGAAACTGCTCCAACACCTTGTACCGAAGGGACTGTTTATTTCGGAGGGAAGCCTCCAAGTTCTCCAGTGATAGCTTTTCACGGTTGATCATCCGTTTGATTCCTGTCTCCTCAACCCCTTTGTAATAATTTCTCGAACCCAGAAGGCTGTGAATATAGATCCCAGGGACCCCTCTTAAGGAAAGCATTACGGCCTGGGAAGCGATAAATCGTTTCACATCAATGGGATCATCCGGATTCCTTGGGTCATTGATAGCATCGAAGTACGTGATATTCAACTCATATGGACTTTTTTCACCGTTCTTCACCCGGTATGAAACCTGTCCCCCGTGGTCCAGGGTCAGCCGAATCAGGTTTTCCAGCTCTTCGTCCTTCAAAATTCCCTTGGCACCCAGCAATCCAATCCCGTCGTGCGAAGCAAGAAAATCGAAAAAGAGAAGATCTTCACGCGTCTTTTCAGTAAATCGATTAATATATGTGGCATCCTTCCGGGCAAAGGCATCCAGAACCAGCGGAGGTAGGGAAAACTGGTAAACCATATGGGCCTCATCTCCCTCCCCAAAATATGAGATGTTATCCTTAAACGGAAAGTTTGCCTCCGCCAGCAACATGGCATAGGGTGCGACATATTGAAGAATATGTCTGAAAAGCTTTACGATCTGGTGCGTTTTGGAAAGGTTCACGCAACTGGTATGGGGCTCTTTCCAGACGTATCCCACTGCGTCAAGACGGATGATTTCGACCCCTTGAGACAGATAGAAGAGAAGAATGTCGATGATATTCATCAGTACCTCTGGATTTCGATAATTTAGATCTATCTGATCCTCGCTGAAGGTTGTCCAGACATACTTTGCCCCCCAGGCCGTCTCAAACTTCGTAAACAAGGGGGTCTCCCGTGGCCGGAACACCTCAGGCATCACAATCTTTCGATCACTCCAGATAAAATAATCCCTGAAACGCCTGTCTCCCTGGAGAAATTTCTGAAACCATTTCGATTTACTAGAAACATGGTTCAAAACCAGATCCACCATCAAATGATAATCCCTTGCGATTCTACGGATATCATGCCAATCACCAAACTTCGGATCAACCTTTTTATGATCAATGACTGCAAAACCACCATCGGAACTGCTGGGGAAAAACGGCAGAATATGAACACCTGTAACGATTGTTTTCACATATTTCCTTAAAAAATGATGAAGGGTTACCAGGGGCTTTTCCCCCTCTCTACATACATTATCCGCGTATGTAATAACGATTGAATCCTTTTCATTCAAAACAGGACGTCCCTTATATATCTTTCTTTTACGTTGGATAGTTTCGTTCCTGGCATAGACGTCCATCCTGTTCTTGAGATGCCGCAGCAATTGATCACCGACTTCACGGGAATAGATAATGCGAAGGATATTCTTTATCCGTTTCAGGATATTGACCGATTCAATAGGGCCGCGATTTCTTGTCTTTCTACGAGCCATCCTCGACTACCTCATGGCAAGTCGTTGGGAACCTGCCAAAATTTTATATTACACCCAATTACCCACTGGATCCAATTACTTTATCTCCTCCCCACAGAACCCCCAACGACTCCATTCATTTGATGAAACGAGATATGTTTGCCTTTTTAGCACAACCGGAGGTGTTTTCCAACAGGGGGAAACAAATCATCGACCCCCCTTTCCCCCATTCACCAGATCTTTTAATTGACAACCGATACCTCACCACGCCACCTTCAATCACCCGGAATATCTACACCTTAGAGGAAGAAGATGGACTCTGCACACAAAAGGTGGATGGACTGTGTTCTTGTCTTACGCCATGAGTCTGTGGAGGTTGTGGAAACCCCCAGGTTAAAGGTAGGAGACCAAGTAGTCATGGGACGCATTGAAAATGGCGAGGTAGGCATCTTTGTGCATACCGAGGGTTTCAACTTTAAAACGTGGAACGCAAAGGATAAATTTTCCTTTCGGACTCGGGACACGCGAGAAACACCCTTTTCCTGCTCCTATGATTAGCTCTACAATTTTCTACCGCATGATCGTGAGCACGGATATATCGTATGGGCCATGAACCTGCCGTTGCCTTCGACAAGGATAGCCGTAACGCAATGGAAGCCCTCATTAGGTACGGCTA
>JALTIG010000247.1 GCA_027004185.1 bacterium
AGAGGCGATCTGGCAATGGAGTGCGATCTGAAGGAAGAGATCTCCCAGCTCCTCTCTGAGTGCGGCATCCTCTTTCTTATCGATTGCCTCAATTAGTTCGTAGGCCTCTTCAATTACATAAGACTTTAGGCTTTCATGGGTTTGCTCACGATCCCAGGGGCAACCGTTAGGGGCTCGGAGACGGCGAATAATCTCAAGAAATTCGAGCAGCTTTTTGCACGTTTCGTCTTGCATACCGACCCTTATACCCTTTCATCCCAGTGAATTCAACGGCTTTTTTTGGACATTTGTTCTGTACTATGTCAAAATACAGTCATCATCCGGAAGCGGGAGAGAATTTGATTCGGTTGCCCCATGAGGTATGTATAGAGGACGTCACCCTAAGGGATGGCCTTCAGGGAGTGGAGAGGCTCTTCACCGTCAAGGAAAAACTGGATGTTGTCATGTATCTTATTAAGGCTGGGGTGAAAAGGATTCAGGTAGGATCTTTTGTTCATCCTGAAAAAGTCCCTCAGATGGCAAATACAGAAGCCCTTCTTCAGGTGTTACCGAACATCCCCGGAGTCACTTACACCGTGCTGGTATTGAATGAAACAGGCCTGGAGCGGGCTGTTCAAGCTGGGGTCCATCACCTTTATATGGCAATATCCGCTACGGAAACGCATAACCAAAAAAACACCCATTGTACCCTTGCAGAGGCGAAGGAAAGGATTGGAAGGATGATAATACAGTCAAAAAGGGCCCATCTTACCGTCCGTGCGGGGATCATGATGGCCTTCGGCTGTGCCTATGAGGGATCCGTTCCAGAAGAAGTGGTGCTCGACCTTGCGCAGCTCTATTATCGCCTCGGAGCGGATATGATAGATTTAGCCGACACAGCCGGAATGGCAAACCCAAAAAAGGTGTTTGAATTGGTTCGGAAGGTTCGTTCCACGACCCATGGGCTTCCTATTTCTCTTCATCTTCATGACACATGTGGGATGGGCCTTGCGAACTTGCTGGGGGGGCTTGCAGCAGGTGTTACCCATTTTGATGCCAGTGTAGCGGGATTGGGCGGATGTCCTTTTATCCCTCATCCGGCTGGTAATATCGCTACAGAAGAAGCTGTTCACATGATCGAAGCGATGGGGATCCACTCCGGCATCAGCGAGCGGGCATTGATAAGGTTGGCTAAAACATTTCCAGTTGTATCTAACTTCCGAAAAGACACTTGACAAACAAGGAAATAGGGGTTATTTTGCAAAATATATTGCAATATATTTATTATATGCAGGAATAGTTACATTCGAAGGAGCAACGTGCATCTGGACATAAAAAGGGTTTTTAACTCATTCCCCATTAATATTGTCGGTGCGTCGGAGCGGCTTGACTGCAGCTTTATTGAGAGGGATATCCAGGTAAGGTTTTTCTTTACAACCCTAAGAAGAGACCCTCTTTTTGTACAAAAAAGTATCCAAAATCTGTGGAAGAAAGGGGGTGAGGAAAAAACTGCGCCTACATAGAGGGGAGTAGGTGTAAAAACGCTAACAGATCAAGTTTATTTACGGAGGAGGAAAATCTATGAAACGTATCAAACTGGGTGTCCTGACGGGGATCATTGTAGCCTGTTTCATCGCGGTTGGGATAATGGCACCAAATGCTGTATCTGCAAAAGTTACCTTTGTTACGATTGGCACGGGCGGTGTTACGGGGGTTTATTATCCTACAGGGGGCGCGATTAGCAAGATTGTAAATAAAAAGTCTAAGATTTATCATTTAAAGGTGACGGTGGAATCCACGGGCGGGTCTGTCTTTAACGTCAATGCCATTATGTCGGGTGATCTGGATTTTGGGATCGTGGAATCAAGCCGCCAGTACCAGGCATGGCATGGCCAGATGGAATGGACCAAGAAGGGACCGCAAAAAAATCTCCGTTCCATTTGTAGCTTTCATCCTGAATCCGTTACAATTGTTGCTGGCGATGACACAGGGATCAATACCTTTAGGGACCTTAAAGGACATCATGTAAATATTGGAAACCCTGGTTCCGGTCAGAGGGGGGAAGCCATAGAACTGTTGACACAAGCGGGGATAGATTGGAGAAAAGACATCAAAGCGGAAGGGATGAAGGCAGTAGAATCCGCCCAGATGCTGCAGGATGGCCGGATCGATGCCTTCTTTTATACCGTAGGTCATCCCAATGGATCCATTAAGGAGGCCACAGCCGGGAAACGCAAGGTTCACTTTGTGCCGATCCCTGACGTTATCATTATGCCTTTGCTTGAAAAACATTCCTATTTTGCAAAGGCCTATATCCCCATCAAGTTCTATCCGGATGCAACCAACAAAAAGGATGTTCCCACAATCGCTGTCAAGGCGACCTTTTGTACTTCGAGTAAGGAACCGGCCTGGATTGTGTATGACATCACGAAGGAAATCTTTGACAACCTTGAAACCTTTAAGAAATTGCATCCTGCCCTGAATGTCTTAACAAAGAGGAATATGCTGACGGGTCTTACGGCCCCCGTCCACCCAGGTGCTTTAAGATACTATCGGGAATCAGGGTTGATTAAATACATACCCAAGTCGCTGATAAAACAATAAGATATAAATGCCAAAAGGGTAAAGGGGGTATTTCCCCTTTACCCTTCTTCTTTTCCCTTATTTCAAGACAGGGGGTTCATCTTGGAAGAAAAAAAGCTCGGTGTCGAAGCGGGAGAAGGTGCAGCCAGGGCGCAGGAAATTGTTAAGGCCTCGGAAGAGGGACTTAAATCGGTCAAAGGACCGTCCCGTTACTTGGTCCCGATCATTGCGGCGGCGTGGTCCCTGTTTCAACTGGCACTGCCTTCCGTTCTTATCTTGAATGCTGTCTATATACGTGCTATCCATCTTGCCTTTGCCATCGTTCTTGTCTTTTTAAGTTACCCCATGTTTAAGAAAATCAGAAAGAATAAGGTCCTGGGATACCTTTCTGTGAGGGGCCGTTACACGGTCTTTGATTATGTGGTGACTCTTCTGGCGGCCGCTTCGTCGCTGTATATCGCCTATGATTACACAGGGATAAGCGGACGCATGGGTGCACCCAATATTCTTGACATTGTTATGGGTGTGATGCTTCTTGTCCTTTTATTGGAGGCGGCGCGTCGTTCCCTGGGGCCTGCCCTCCCAGTTGTGGCGATAGCTTTCATCTTTTACTGTTTTTTTGGACCTTACATGCCTGATGTTCTTGCCTTCAAAGGGACTTCCGTCAATCGATTTATCGGACAGATTACCATGTCCACAGAGGGCATTTATGGGATCCCACTGGATGTGTCTGCCACCATTGTCTACCTTTTTGTCTTGTTCGGAGCCATGTTGGAGAAGGCAGGGGCTGGAGAATATTTTGTTCACCTGGCCTTCAGCATTCTGGGGCGTTTTCGCGGTGGCCCAGCCAAGGCAGCCGTTTTGGCCAGTGGCCTGACGGGCCTGGTTTCCGGATCCAGTATTGCCAACGTTGTTACCACTGGAACCTTTACCATCCCCTTAATGAAACGTACTGGATACCCGGATTATATGGCTGGTTCCGTGGAGGTGGCATGCAGCACCAACGGTCAATTGATGCCTCCGATTATGGGTGCCGCTGCGTTCATCATTGCCGAATACTGTAACATGCCCTATATCGATGTCGTTAAGGCGGCTTTCATCCCAGCTATCATTTCGTATATTGCCTTGATGTATATAACTCACGTGGAAGCCACGAAGCTGGGATTGAAAGGGATGAAAAAGGAGGACCTTCCACCCTTCTGGTCGACCTTTTTCAAGGGCCTCCATTACATAATCCCGCTGATTTTCCTGGTATATGAGCTGGTGGTCCTTCGGCACTCACCAGCGCTGGCTGCTTTTTACGCCATTCTTGTACTTGCGGGACTGATTGTTCTCCAGAACCTGCTTCAGGCGTGGAAAAACCGTATCTCCTTCGGCCTGGCCCTTAAGGACGCGGGAGTGATTATTTGGAACGCTCTGGTTTCCGGGGGTAAAAGTATGATGGGAATCGGCGTGGCAGTGGCGGCCGCGGGTATTATCGTAGGGGTGGTTACCCTTGGCCTTGGTGGGATCATTACGGAGGTTATTGATACCATCGCAAGAGGCAATTTTTTAGCGATCCTCGTGATGACAGCGATAGCAAGCCTGATCCTTGGAATGGGGTTACCCACGACAGCCACGTATATCGTTCTGGCTTCTTTGACAGCAAATGTGATCGTCACCCTTGGGGCAAGGGCAGGGGTAGTATTTCCCTTGATTGCAGCACATCTCTTTGTTTTCTTTTTCGGGATCATCGCGGATGACACCCCGCCCGTGGGGCTGGCCGCTTTTGCTGCTGCAGCTATTGCAGGGTCGGATCCTATCAAGACAGGGGTAAAGGGATTTTCATATGATATCCGAACAGCGATCCTACCGTTTATGTTCATGTACAATACGGATCTCCTCTTGTACCATGTGCACTCCTACTGGCATGCCGCTTGGGTCTTTCTGACGAGTACCATTGCCATGTTTGCGTTTGCCAACCTAACCCTGAATTATTTCTTAGTGAGAAACCGCATTTATGAATTTGTTCTCCTTGGGGCGATTACATTTTCCCTGCTTCGTCCGAAATTTGTTGCAACTCTGTTTCACTTGGAGAAGGGGTGGGGACCCTTTTTGATCGGTTTTGTAGGGATGGGCGTTTATGCGTTGATTTACCTCATGCAGAAGCCAAGGGCACAGGCCTTCGAGACGGCAAGGGTGTGGTGATAGAAGGAGATAGCCATGATGCCGGTGATGAAAAAGATCTTGTATGTAACGGATCTGAGCAGGAACGCCGCGTACGCCTTTCGGTACGCCGCACGATTTATGGTGGCGTTTAATGCGGAGATTGTTATCCTCTCTGTAGTGAAAGGGTTTAATCCTGTGGACCAGGTGCCTGTGGTTTTCCAGATGGGGGAGGGAAGGTTTAAAGAGGCCAGGGAAGAGGCCCTTAGAAGTGTTCTTACCCGGCTGAAGAGACGTTTGAACCATTATGCGGAGAGGGAACTTGGACCTGAGGAACGAAGGAGATTGATGGAAAGTGTTACGATTGAGGTTAAGGAAGGGGATCCTTCGGGTCAGATTCTCGAGGCATCCGAGTCGAAGGATGTGGATATGGTGATTATGGGTGCCCACAGCAAGGAAGTTCTGAAATATACCTTTCTTGGTGGTGTGACACAGCGTGTTTTGCGGCACATTCGGAAGCCGGTCTTGGTTGTTCCGATCCCAAAAGGGTCGTTCGAGCTTTCCTTTAAGGAGGACGATACCCTTTAATCATCCCTCCTGTAAGGGGAGGGAATGAAAAGATCAGGTTTCACGTAACCGTGTAAAGAGGATGGATGTCAGGTTCATCTGGGCCTGGCAGCGCATTATGAATCCTTATTTTTTCCGTTGCGTGAATTCTTCCAATTTTTCCTTTCGTTCAGGGGCAGATACAGTGGCGAGACAGGCTTCTACTTCGTAGTCCATCAGGGCTTCCAGACTGACTTCGTGAGCCATGTTCAAGCCTTTTTTAATCAGATTGAGGGAGAGTGCGGAGTTTTCTGTGATCTTTTTTGCCATTGCCATAGCCTCACCCATGAGGTTATCATCCGGGACAGTCTTGTTGACCAGTCCTATGCGTTCGGCCTCTTTCCCGTCAATGTAGTCACAGGTGAAAAGAAGTTCTTTGGCCTTTCCTGGTCCCACAAGGTCCTGCAGCAGTCGCGTAGCGCCACCGGTCACAGAGGAAGAAACACGAGCTTCAGGTGAGCCGAATTTGGCACTCTCCGCGGCGATACGGATGTCACAGGCCAAGGAGAGTTCGTAACCTGATCCCAAGGCATACCCGTTGACAGCCGCAATGGTCGGTTTGGGGAAACGAATGATCCGTCGGGAAACCTCCTGAAGGCTAATTAAATAGTCGCGATAGGCGCTCAGGGACCTTCCCTTGGAATCTTTCAGGTCTGCACCCGTGGAAAACGCGCGACCCTCTCCCGTAAAGATCACGGCTTTGATCTCTGGGTCTTCCAGAGCATTTTGAAGGGCATCCTCCAAATCTATCCAGAGCTGCTTATTCATGGCGTTTAAAACCTGGGGGCGGTTTAATTTAATCATTGCAACGCCTTCTTTTTTCTCATAGAGGATACATTCATAACTCATGGTTTTCTCCTTGTATCACTTTGTTCAACCAGATCAATAATCTTCCCTCGGTTCTACCCGGCTGTGAGATCGATGAAGGCCTTCCCTTTGAATTCGCGATTGTTCAGATCTCACGGCAGGGTCAGCTTTTACCCTAATATCATCCTTGCGTCCACGATCGAGGCGCCTTTTTCGTGCACAATGACCGGATTCAGGTCCATCTCCTGGACTTCGGGGTTTTCGATGACCAACCTGGAAATATTGAGGAGGATTTTCTTGACGGCCTCCGTGTCTTTTGCAGCCTGTCCCCGGATGCCTTTTAGAATAGGGTACCCCTTAATCTCCTCGATCATCTTTGAAGCATCTTGAGGCGTTAAAGGGGCCACACGGAAGGCAACATCTTTCAAGACCTCAACGAATATCCCCCCAAGTCCGAACATGATGACGGGCCCGAACTGTTTGTCGCGCGTCATGCCTATGATGCATTCTTGTCCGGCTTGGGCCATGGGGGATACAAGGATACCTACTATTTCTTTTTCATCGGCGACTTTTAGTGCATTGTGCATGATCTCATCGAATGCCTTGGAGAGGGAATCGGGTGAATCCAGATCGATTTTCACACCTCCGATGTCGGATTTGTGCACGATTTTCCGAGAAACTACCTTTAACGCGACGGGAAACCCGAGTGCATCAGCAGCCCTGATCGCCTCACCCGTATCCTTTGTAAGTACGGCCTCGAGCACGGGGATCCCATAGGTCTTGAGGATCGAGCGGGCTTCGGTTTCAAGAAGGGAGTGAATGCC
>JALTIG010000248.1 GCA_027004185.1 bacterium
CCCCCATTCTCGCCCATTTTACCATCAACTATTTCAACCTGATCCATCTCATACAATCTCGCGGGGCCATTGAAAAAGGGGATGCCACCTCTCTGTGACATCATCGGAATTAGTTTCCTAAACCCCTCTCCGGAGAAGGCTTGACGTTTCAGAAAAAGTGATTATCTATTTCAACGAGAAAAGAGATAGGAGGTGAGAAGGATGAGTTGGCTGGTACCTTTCAAGACGAGAGAAACAGAACGGTCTATATCCCCTACGCGTTTACTGGACACCCTATGGGAACCCTTTGATCTTGAGCCACTCCTTGGAACAGCGGACATGGCGCCGGTAGACTTTACGGAAACGGACGATGAATATAAACTGAGAGTCGAACTCCCGGGGATGGAGAAGGATGACGTTAAGATTGCATTGAATCAGAATATCTTGACCATCAGTGGAGAAAAGAAAGGGGAAGATACCAAGGAGAATGAATCCTTCCACAAAAGGGAGATTCGGTACGGATGGTTTGAGAGGAGCTTTTCTCTCCCTGGCGACATCGATGAAACCAAGATCAAGGCAAAAATGAAAAACGGCGTCTTAACGATCCATGTTCCAAAGAGCGAGGCCGCAAAGCCGAAGAGGATTCCCATCACCGTCCAGTAAACATCCCGATTCCTTGAAAGTGCGCCCCATTCCATGGGGCGTTTTTTATATTACAGATACTTTTAGACCCTTTTAGACAACAAATGGTAAGGGACGGCACAAGAGTACATTTATCTACAGGGATCGTTGCAACCCCGCCCAGTACCGTCGATGCATTCGTTCGAATCATGCATGCGTCCCTGGCGTCACATCAGAGGGATAAAATACCTATCCGGGATATCTGGATTGATCTTTAGAAGTGTAAACCTCAGAGTCACTCGGTCCTTCCCTATCGAGATCCCATACCGGAATGGAATCTTCATGTGATATCCAGGGGTCTCGGTATATTCAGAGAAGGTGATCCGAAAAGGGGCAGGGGAGTTTTGAGGACCGGTGATCTCCGAGGGGAGACTGGGCACCGGATCGATGACAAGGTTGAAGGTTCCCCATCCACACTTTAAAAGGAACAGGCATGAATCTTTCGATCGCCCGGTAGGGGTTATGCGGAGGGGTGGGGGAAAATTTAAGAAAAGTATGCGGACAAAATCCTTAAGAAAACGGGGGGGAAACGGAATCTTGATGGGGAAGGAGGGGCAGGTCTCTAAGGGCCCAAGGTAGTGCCGCCCTGAGTCAAAGTCTCTCCAGGCGAGCAGGTCACCGTTTTTAATCAGGAGGAAACGGGGGCGATGAAGAAAGCCGAAGATGTCGAAGTGGAGCCTGTCCGGTGACGTAGCGTATAGCTCCCCGGAGAAGGAAACCCTTTCTTCAGGCGTTTGGACGTTGATTTTGACGTGACCTGAAAGGGATCGATAGAGGTGAGAGAATCTTAGGAGGTTCTGGCGGTAAAGCCGGGCATTGGGCTGGCAGGGTGTCCCTCCCTTTGGGACTCTTTGGATACAGGCCTCAAAGAGAAGGAGAAGGAGCCCTGCTACCCCGAGGCTAAGGGGTTTGTATATGGCGGATCTTTTCATGAAGCCGCTGAATCACCTTCCGTTTCTTGGCCTTTTTCAGCGCCTGCTGATAGACCTCGAGGGCCTTGGCCCTATTTCCGAGCTTGAGGTAGGTGTCCCCAAGATGTTCAAAAATGATGGCATCTTGCGCGGAGAGAGAGACAGCGCGCTTAAGATACATCAAGGCCTTTTTATACTCCCCCTTTTGATAGTAGACCCACCCCATGCTATCCACGATGTAGGCCGCGTTGGGACGAAGCTTGAGGGCGCGCTGGATGAGTTTCTCCGCCTCATCCAGATGAACACCTTTTTCCGCATAGGTGTATCCCAGGTAATTGAGGGCGGCGGCATCCCTGGGATTCAGCTCAATCGCCTTCTTCATCATCCTGATACAGCCCTTTTTGTCCTTCAGCCGATCCTCGATGACCCCCATTTCGAAATAAAGAGCACCATTCTTAGGGAATAGGGTTAGGGCCTTTTGTATGGCCGTTTTGGCTGCATCGTAACGTCTTTTCTGGCGGTAAACCTCACTGAGCACAAGGTAAAAATCGACCTCCTTTGGATGCCTTTTGATCGCCTTTTGCAAGGTGTGGATGGCCTCTGCCGTCTTCCCCTGACGCCGGTAGAGATACACGATCTGGAGAACCGCCCGGGGATAGAGGAAGGAGCGGGGGGGGATCCTGGAAAGGGTGGTAATGGCCTTAATG
>JALTIG010000249.1 GCA_027004185.1 bacterium
AGTGACGATTGTCTCCCCTCTCCCTGATTCAGGCCCGCTGTCCACAGAACGGTTTTTTCATTTCCCCACCGATTTTTGAACCTGGTTTCAAATGGCCCGTTCCCCTTCCCGATTAAAAGGTCTTTCAGGTTCCTGTCGGTGCGGGAGTTGGGGTGAAAGATTTCATCAAATCTCTTGCCCTGAAGCCACTTTTGATTCCATCCGGTTACCTTTTCGACCCACTGGTTCAGGTAGCGTATCCTATTTTCGGGATCAAGGGTAAGGTACAGGACAGGAACAGAGGTGAGCCATGCCGCTTCCAATCCTTTAACGCCGCTTCCTTCCGTCATTTTTTTCTCCTCAATACTTTTCTCTTTGCCTCAGGGTGGTTCGGGCAGAAACATCGGATGCGGTCTCTTTAAGTCCATATCCTTGGTTTATCTATTGATCGAAGCATACCAGAAAAACCGTGTAAGAGAAACCGTGGGCACTGACACGGATGTAATGGTAATCGAAGAAGGGATGGCAGTAGGTCCCGCTGGAAGGCTGATTGTCCTTCAGAAAGGGGTGTTTCGTAGGGGGATCTGGATCATGCTTTGTGCATGGCAAGGATCTTCTGATAAAAACTCACCACGATCCTTACCTGTTGATCAAGCCGGAAGGCCTGTTCTGCATGGGCCTTTGCTGCTTCTCCCAGGGCGTGCCGCTTTGCGGGATCCGCCGCCATTTGGTAGATGGCCTCGCTGAGATTTTCCGGGGTATCCTCCACCATGATTCCTGCAGTTCCTTCCCCAATCAGTTCCGGGAGCATCCCCCGTTTTGCTACAATTACGGGAAGTCCCAGGGCCATGGCTTCGCGCAGGGCCCGGGCTGTTCCATCTGAGCCGGGTGTGAGAAATACGAAGCAATCCATGGTGGCAAGGGTGTCAAAGTAGTCATCTACCCGGTAGCCGGCCAGTATCACACGATCCTCCAAATGGAAATGCCGGATGGGGGCTTCCACGCTTTCCTTGATCTCGCCACTTCTACCAACAAGAAGGAGGCGTAGGTGAGGAAGTCTGTCTCTGAGGAGATGGACTGCCTGGATGAGGCGTTCGGTCCCGCGATATTTTTGAAATCGGGCTACGTTTCCGATCACGAAGGCCTTCTCTGGGAGCCCGAAGGCTGTTCGCATCTCCCTGTAGGGTCGGTGAAAATCGGGAAGATTCAGATCGAGGGCAGGGTTAACGATTACCATTCGGGCCAGGGGAAAGCCAAACCGTTCCCGGAGCAATGTCATGGAACGCTGCGAAAAGGTGATAAGACCGTCTGTAAACCGGGTCAGGAGAAGCTTGTTGGAGAAGGAAGGGTGCAGAGAGTCTCGCTTATGGTCCATTCGAATGACAGGAGGGGCTTTCCGAGAGACACGCGAAGCGAGTCCCCCAAGGAAATGGTCATGAGACCGGTGAACTTGGATAAGGTCAAATTGCTGGGCATCGATGAAGGAGGGGAGAGACCGCAGGTCATGAAACGCACCGGGGATTGCGGACCAGTTGTTCCACTTTAGGACGTGGCTGAGACGGAATCGGGTTTCCGTGATTAACTGGTACCTGTCGATGTATGCATGAATGCAGCGATCCGTTTCGTAAGGTGGAAGCCCGTAGGCAAAAGTGATTTCATGCCCTTGGGATGATAAGATCTTTGCAAGATTCAGGATGGGTTCGATGGGACCGGTCCATTTCCAGTCGCTGTAGAGGTTAAGGATCTTCAAGAGGCAGTGTCCCGGATGCTCTCTATGAGCTTGGAAGAGGCGTGATTTTTTGGATCTCCCACGATAACTACCCTTCCTCCATACCCTTTGACAATCTCCCGCTCTGGAACCGTGTCTTCTGTATAATCCGTCCCTTTGGCGTGGATGTGGGGCTTGAGAAGGGTCAGCAGGGGACCTACCGTATCAGTCTCAAAGAGTGTGACAAAGTCCACCATCTCCAGCGCGGCGATGATTTCAAGGCGTTCTGCCTGAGGGGTCAAGGGACGTCCGGTACCCTTGAGGCGCAGGGTGGATGCATCATTGTTCAGGGCTACAACCAGGATATCTCCTAGTGCCTTGGCTCCCCTCAGGTAGCGGATATGGCCGACGTGGAGAAGATCAAAACAGCCATTGGTGAAGACAATGATTTTACCGGCACATTTTAATCTCTCCAGGCTTTCTTTTAGAAGGGCGTGATCAAGGATGATACGGGCCATGAGGCATACTCTCCCTGTAGATAAAGGAGATCAATTCAGAGGGAGTCAAGGTTGCAGCCCCCCGCTTCATTACTACAATCCCTCCGCCAAAGTTTGCCAACTGCGCTGCATCCTTGTAGGAAGCCCCGCAGACCCTTGAAAGGGTGAAGAGAGCCGCAACGGTGTCGCCTGCCCCTGTGACATCAATGATTTCATCAGGTCCCACGATCGGAATCCGGGTAACCTCCCCTCCATTTTCAAAAAGGGCCATGCCATGGTTTCCCATTGTTACAAGTAGGGCCTCAAGCCCCTGTCCAAGGTAAAAGTCTTGGCCGATGGCGATCAGCTCCTCTTCACTTGTGGCGGTTTTGCCCGTCGCCAATTGAAGTTCCGATTCATTGGGTGTCATGACATGGACACCAGAGAATTCCAGAAGCCGGTAGCGGGAATCCACAACCGTGAAGCACTCCTTTGAGACCTCCTTTAGAGTTTTTAGGACGCCCGGGCTGATGAGATTATACCCGTAGTCCGATATAAGAAAGGCATCAACCTGGGATCTGAGCTCCTGGATATGGGACAGGATTCTTGCCTCCATCTCTTCCGGAAACGGACCCGGGACCTCCTTGTCGATTCGGATGACCTGCTGTTTCGATGTATGGTCATCCCCCGCCAGGATCCTGATTTTCGTTGTTGTAGGAATCTCTGAGGTAATTTCAATAAAATCGGTGGGGATCCCTTGTTCCCGGAAGGTTTTGATCAGGGTTTCGCCTGAAGGATCGGCCCCGAGCCGGCTGATAGGAATTACCTTGCATCCCAGGACGGAAAGGTTGAGGATCGTGTTTCCGGCACTCCCTGGTAGGGTACGCTCCCCATCGTACCGGACAACCAGGACAGGGGCCTCACGGGAGAGCTTGAGGGGTTTTCCAAAGATATACTGATCGGCTACAATGTCCCCGATCACAGCAATCCGGGCCCTTCCAAAGCGTGAGATAATGGTCTCGAATCGTTTCAGTATATCAGGCATCATCATCTTATTATCCGGTTCGCCTATCTGGTACACACCTGTATCCGAATTGTCAAGTAGAGACTTAGGGCTGAGGGCGGTGATGGGAGGTGGCCATGCAGCGAACGAAGGCATCTGGAAGCCTAGTGAGGTTGCCCTCCCGGTCTGTGCAGACGTGTTTGGTCAATCCCCGGGCCAGAAGCTGGCCTGAGGCATCGTTGAAGATATTATAATCGAAGGTGAGGGTCTTTTTTTTCAGGTCTCGAATGGTGGTATCCACCCGGATCGTGTCGTCGTATCGCGCGGGGGCCTTATACCTGCAATGGACATCCGCTACCATCAATCGGAACCCATCCGTTTCGAGGCTTGCATAGCTGAATCCCATCTGGCGGCAATATTCCGCCCGTCCCATTTCAAACCATACAAGATAGTTTGCATAGTAAACAACACCCATTTGATCGGTTTCGGCGTATCTAACGCGTAAATATGTAGAGATGACCGGAAACTCCATTACAGTCCCCTGTAGGCTTCGGGCCGCAGAAGATTACGATCGTGCCGGGCGATCACCTCCTGAATGAGGGTCAGAATCTCTTCCTTCCCCTCCGGCAGCCATACCTGGATGGGGAGATAGTTTGAGGCATGGTTCGAGGAGAAGAAACAGCGGGTGACTTTCATGTTGGCGATGATCAGGGCGAGTTCTTCCAGCATCTCAAAGGCGTCTGGTAAGTGAAACCGTCCCGCTTCATAATCCTTGCATAAGGGTGCGGGTGGAACCAGCATCAGGGAGAGGGCTGCGGCAAATTCTGGGTCCATGAGGCTTAATACCCTCCCTGTCTCCACCGCATGTACATGGGACATCTCTTTTCCACCGAGACCGAGGATTACGGTGATGGAAAGGGTGATGTTTGCCTCGTGGATACGCTTGGCCGCCTCTATCATATGGGCCGTGGTGGAACCTTTTTTGACCTTTTTGAGGACTTCATCGCTTCCGGACTCGAGGCCGATGTAGATGATGCCTAATTTCATATCCTTGAGTTCCCGGAGGTCATCAACCGATTTTCTCAGGACAGATTTGGCGTTTCCGTAGATACCGATTCGCTCGAGATTGGGGAAGGTTCCCCTTACCATTTCCAAGATCCGGACCAGTCTTTTCTGTGGGATGATGAGGGCATCCCCGTCTGCGAGGAAAACCCGGCGAATAAGGCCGGCATAAGGTTTGGCGTCCTCAAGATCCCTTGCGATTTCATGGAGCGGTTTTATCTGGAATCTTTTATCCTTATAAGCGGAGCAGAAGGTACACCTATTGTGGGAACATCCTACGGTAGCCTGTAGGATAAAGCTCCGCGCTTCGCTGGGCGGTCGGTAGATGGCCCCGACGTAAGGCATTTTTTTCTCCTGTCTTAGCGAAATTTAAAGACTAACTCGTCTTTTTTAGCCATGTCGAGTTGTTGGCGGATGACACGTTCCAGGAAGTCCCGGTCATGTTTTAAGCGATATATCTCCGTAGATAGTTTATCATTTTTTTCTTTAAGGGCGGTGATCCCTTGTCGCATTTGATTTTCCGCTTGGGAAAGCCTCCGGTAGGCCAACCATCCCTCATGACCAAAAAGCGTGACCCACCCTACAATCCCTATGGTGAAAAGTATCAAGAAGACGAGTAATTTGAATGTCCCAGGTTTCATCACAAACTTAATTATATCAGAAAAACCGAGTTATGTAAAAATTTTTCCCGGATTTTGACAAGTGTTGTGCATTATTATAATATCAAAAAATAAGAGATCTCTTAGGTGTGGTATCATGAAAAAGACAGTTTTGGTTTCAATCTTTTTTTGTCTTCTTTCTGTGGCGAATGCTGGCACGGTTCCAAAAAGGATCTTTCTCGTGTTCAGCTATCACAGGGGTCTGTTCTGGCATGTAAACGCGGAAAGGGGACTTCGGGACGCCCTGAAGGGATATCCCTGTGTCTATCGCTCCTTTTACATGGATACCAAGCATCATCCCGATGCTTCCTGGATCCTTAAGGTTTCCAAGGAATCTATTCACCAGATTCTCCACTTTCACCCTGACGTTGTGGTAGGGTTTGATGATAACGCTTCCCATTACGTGCTGAGTCATTTCCTTGGAACGACCCTCCCCCTTGTCTTTCTCGGGGTCAATCGAGAACCGGAGGAGTACGGTTTTATTAAGGACACCCGGGAACATCCCGGTCTAAATGTAACCGGGGTCCTGGAGCGTCACTATTTTCTCCAGTCCATCCAGCTTTTTTCGGGGTTATTGGGAAAGCCCGTGAGACGTATCGGTCTCATCAGCGATTCGAGTGAGACCTCCCACACGATGATTATCCGGTTTATGAAGATTGCCATAGCGCATCATCTTCCTGTTGTATTTTTCAAATTTGCCTATTCCTTTCCTGGTTGGCAGCAGATTATCCGAGACGCCCAGGGGATAACGGATCTGCTGATTATCTACAACTGCGAGGGGCTCAAGGGAAGGGGAAATAAGGATGTTTCCTCGGATGATGTCATTGCCTGGACTGTGGCCCATAACCGGATCCCTGAAATCTCCTTTTTCAGCCGGTATATCAAGAGGGGATTCATGGGGGGGATTGTCTTAACCGGTTATTACCAAGGGTTTTACGCAGGAAAGAAGGTTGCGGAGATTCTTCATGGGGTCCCTCCTGGCGACATCCCCATCGATCGCCCCCCGGTTGGAACCATTGCCTTGAACATAAAGCGCGTGAGAGCCCTTGGGTTGAAGATCCCCCTGGGAGTTCTCCGTTCTGCCACACTGTTCGGCAGATAATATGAAGAGTTCAATTATTATCCTCCTTATCGCGGCAGGATTGTCTGCCATGGTTCTTTCGTTTTCCCATACCGTGGTCAAACGGAACCGGGATTACATGATCAGTACAGTTAAAAATCAGACCATGTTGAAAACAAAACATGAGGCCTTTCTGATCGCGGAGTTTCTCAATGAACGCAAGAAGATCATGGCGACCATCGCTTCTTGGATGGATCCGATGTGGATTGTCTCGCCGCAGGCGTTTGAGGAGGAAATCAGGGTAAATATCGAGAAGATCCTCCGCCAGTATCCCGGATTTGACTCTATTCACTTCCTCAACCGCCAGGGGATTGTCGCCTGGGGGGTCCCGAAGGGCAAATCCCTTAGGGGTGTAAGATTGTTTCATGATGTTGCCCATCCGGAACGTTACCGGACGTTTTTTCTGAAAACAATGAAAAGAGAGACCCCGCTTCTTTATCCCTTGAGCATCACGGAGTTTAACCCCAACGCCGGCAAGCTGGTTAAGACTGAGATGTTGTTGATCATCGCACCGGTTTTCAGAAACAAAACCTACATGGGATCTCTGTTAGCCATTCTCCGAATAAGCGCAATCGGTCGCCGCTTCTTGCCCCCATCATCGAATGCGAACAGAGGCTTTTGGGGCATCATGGATCGAACTGGTCGCTATCTGTATCTCAATACAAGTCTTCAGAACCTTCCATCATTCATAAAAGGACTTTCACGGAAGGTAAACCTTTCAAGGCCATTTTACTCAAGGATCTTAGAAACTAGGCAGAGGAAAAGAGAAGCCTATTTAGTAAACTGGGTGAAAATCCCGGTTGGATGTCAAGATAACTGGCGGATTGTTCGAGTTTTCCCGCTTCGCAGTATTATGTCTGAGGAGCACCATTGGCTGTGGCTGATGCGGGGCCTCTCCTTTTTTGG
>JALTIG010000250.1 GCA_027004185.1 bacterium
AAAATACATAGAATATTAGGAATAGTCATTAAAAAGACCATCGCATCGGAGAAGTCCATTACTGAGGTTAATGGAATTGAACAACCCACAATAATGAAAAAGCAATATATCGCTTTAAAGCTCAGGTCTGATATTGTTGATTCACCAAATAAATAGGTCCAACCTTTTAAGCCATAATAAGACCATGAAACGATGGTTGAAAATGCAAAAAGTAAGACTGCAACGGCCAGTGGAGTTGGAATCCATGGGATTGTCCTGCTCATCGCTTCAGATGTAAGGCTGACTCCAGTTAAATGTTTAACCGATGGATCGCCATAGACTGTAGTAAGAATTACCAGGCCGGTAATGGTACAAATGACAATCGTATCGATAAATGGTTCTAAAAGAGATACCAAGCCTTCAGTAATCGGCTCATTTGTCTTTACCGCAGAGTGAGCAATGGCTGCTGTACCGATACCAGCCTCATTGGAGAAAACTGCCCGTTGGAACCCGATAATCATAATTCCGATAAATCCGCCGGATATTCCTTCGGGAGTGAATGCGTTGCTAAATATCGACGCAACAGCATCAGGAATACGACTGGCATTAGCTGCCAATACAACCAGGGCACCAGTCAGATATGATAGAGCCATGAAAGGAACGAGCTTTTCTGTTAATTTGGCAATTCCCTTGATACCACCGAGAATAACCAGTCCCACAACGACGGCCATAGCCAGTCCAAAAATCCAACCTCTTGTGGCAAAATAACTGTCTGTGCCGCCGGTGATGTTTACGAACTGCATAAAGGCTTGATTTGACTGGAACATATTTCCAGCACCCATACAACCTACAACAAGGCTGATGGCAAAGAAAACACCAAGGAATTTGCCAAGTTTCGGCCTCCCAAGTTCTGCAAACCCTTTAACCATCGCATACATAGGACCACCGGATACACTGCCATCCGGGTTGTTGTTTCGATACATGACACCAAGGGTGCATTCGACAAATTTACTCGACATACCGATAAATCCAGCCACCATCATCCAAAAGAGAGCACCTGGCCCTCCTATCATGATAAGGATAGGGATCGCACCGATGTTACCAACTCCTACTGTACCGGATAACGCTGTGGTCAAGGCTTGAAAGTGGGATACTTCACCGGCTTCATCCGAATCTGGATTGGAGTAATCACCGCGAACCAGCCGAATAGCCTGGGCAAATCCGCGGAGATTAACAAATCTAAAATATAAGGTACAAAACAGCGAACCAATAATAAGCCAGGCGATGACAAGTTTAAGCTGTGCGCCGAAAAATGGTACTGAGAAAAACACGCCGTTATATAAAACGTTATTGATCGGTGTCATGATATTTTCAACCATTGCATCGATCCCGCCTTTTTCTTCAATTGGTATCGCTTCAGGCGGTTCCAGTCCTTCAACCCACGTTCGATAGCCAGGTACGGGTATTTCAATGCCCTGAACCCACCCCTGTGAAGAGGAAAGTTCCTTCTCCTCCTGGCTGTAGGCAGGTGCTGCCAGGGCCAATAAGAGACAAATAAAACCCAGTAAACAATGAATCCACATCTTTTTCTTATACATACACATCCCCTCTTTAGTTGTTGATGTTCTCAGCAGTTGTGACAAGTATGAAATGTTAACATTTCTAAGATACATCAAAATAAAACTGATGGAGCACTAGGGCACTACAGTTACCGGTACCTGCGCTGTCTGGACCATTTTGCTGGCAACGCTGCCAAACATAATATTTTTAAGGTTAGAAGCGCCGGTTCTCCCTATAACTATTTGGGAAATATTTCTTTCTTTTGCTATGTAGGTTAGTAGTTCTGCAGGGCGTCCATGACGAACAAAGCCCTCAACATCGGTTCCTGTCTCAGACAGTCTGGTGAGGATTGGGGTAAGTACTTTTGAGTGGGCTGCCTCAACTTCTTCATCGTGGCGTTTATGTCTCCATTCATTTTCTTCGGGAGTATTAAAGGCAAAAGGAGACCATTGGATTACATAAACGACTAGCAATTGTACCTCTTGAGACCTCGCAACAGCAGCTGCAAATTCTGCGGCACGTATACTCGGCTCGCTATCGTCTATTCCAACGAGTATAGAGTTCTTCATTAGCATACCTCATGTTGTTATTCGACTGACTACGGACAATATTTCCTGACAGTCTCCGCCGAATTTTATATGGTTAATTGTTATTAATTCCAGTTACTTGATTTCACTACCTCCTAGTTCAGTAAAACTCTAGACATCTTTATTCTTCCCCTTGCTT
>JALTIG010000251.1:0-627 GCA_027004185.1 bacterium
TAAAAAAGGAGATGAAGGATCTCTAAGGATGCCCCTATGAAGCTAATGCGCCTGTTCCTTTCCTGTCTTCTCATGGGCGCCCTTTTTTATGTCACCCTTTCCCGGGCGGTCCAGGCAGCAGTTTACCAAATCACCATTGACGGCCCTATCACAGGGTTTACCAAAAGCTTCATCCACAAAGGGATCCAAAGGGCCGCCCAAGACCCTAACGGTGCCGTTCTCATTCGTCTGGATACTCCCGGTGGGTTAATTTCAGCTACGCAAGGGATTGTAAAGGATATCCTTAATGCGCCCGTTCCTGTGATCGTCTTTGTGGCACCAAGCGGAGCGCGGGCCGGATCCGCAGGCACGTTTATTACTCTTGCTGCCCATGTGGCTGCCATGGCAAGTGGCACCCATATCGGTGCGGCACATCCCATCCTTTTAACGGGGGGAAACCTGAAAGGAGACATCAGGGAAAAAGTGGTTAATGACACCATAGCCTTTATCCGCTCTATTGCGCAAAAGCGAAAACGGAATGCGAAATGGGCAGAGGAAGCTGTTCGGAAATCTGTCTCTATCACGGCAAGGGAGGCCCTGAAAAAAGGGATTATTGATTGCATTGCCGACACAAATGAGGCGTTGTTT
>JALTIG010000251.1:637-6883 GCA_027004185.1 bacterium
GTTTCGGAAGATCGAAGGGAAAACTGTAACCGTTGTGGTCAACGGAAAAACAAAAAAACGGGTCTTGCACCTTTCGGGACAACCGATCCAGGAAATTACCCTTACTTTCGGAGAAAAGATTGGCAAAAAATTGGGAAACCCACAGATCATGCTGCTTCTCCTCGTGATAGGCATCCTGGGGATCTATCTGGAGGTGAAAACTCCTGGTGCCTTCTTGCCTGGCCTGATTGGGGCCATCGCCCTCATCGGTTTCCTTTTTGCCACCCAGATCCTACCCATCAATTACCTCGGCATCATTCTGATTTTTATGGCTATGATCTTCTTTATAGCCGAGATCTACGTCACGAGTTACGGAGCCTTAAGCATTGCCGCTCTGGTTTCCTTGGCGATTGGTCTTAAAATCCTGTTCCAAACAAAGAAAAGCATCGGTTTACAAATCCCCCCTGTCACTATCATCGGGATCATTGCTGTCATTGGTGCCTTCGTGGTTATCCTGGGTGCCCTGTTGGCAAAGGATTTCAGACGGAAAAAACACTTGGGACGAGAGGGCCTCATCGGGGAAACAGGAATCGCCAAAACCCGCATAGAAAAATCGGGGAAGGTTTTTATACACGGGGAGCTATGGGATGCCCGCACCATAGAGGAATCCATCCAGGAAGGGAGTCTCGTTGAGGTCAGCAAGGTTGAGGGGTTAAAACTTGTGGTTCGTAAAAAAACAAACTCTTAAACGGAGGAAATGCGCATGTACCTTATTCCACCCATTGTGATTTTTCTTATCGTTCTATTTTCCGCTCTGAAGATCCTAAAAGAATACGAGAGAGGGGTTGTTTTTCGTCTCGGAAGACTCGTTGGGGCCCGTGGTCCCGGCCTGATCATCCTCATCCCCTTTGTCGAGCGGATGATTAAGGTCAGCCTTCGAACCGTGGTGATGGATGTCCCCCCGCAGGATGTGATTACGAAGGACAACGTTTCCATCAAGGTAAACGCCGTCGTTTATTTCAGGGTGGTGGATCCGGAAAAGGCGATTATCGAAGTGGACGACTACCTCTATGCCACGTCCCAATTGGCTCAAACCACGCTTCGAAGTATCTTGGGACAGGCGGAGCTGGATGACCTTCTCTCCAACCGGGAAAAAATCAATTTCGAACTTCAAGACGTGCTGGACAAACACACTGATCCTTGGGGAATCAAGGTCTCAGCGGTAGAGGTTAAACACATTGATCTTCCGGAAGAGATGCAGCGGTCCATGGCCCGTCAGGCCGAAGCAGAACGGGAACGGCGCGCGAAAGTCATCAATGCGGAAGGGGAATACCAGGCTGCCACGAGATTAATGGAGGCTTCTGAAATTATCGGGCAACATCCAATTGCCCTTCAACTGCGCTATCTTCAAACCCTGGTGGAAATTGCTACGGAAAATAGTTCTACAACGATCTTTCCCATTCCCATTGAACTTCTCAAGCCATTCCTGGCTACTATGGAAAGATCAACGGATAAATCAAAGGATTAAGAAGAATGCCCGGCCAGTCTCTTAAACGGATTCAGGCCATTACCTCTAAAATGAAAATTTGTTGTTTTTTTGATGGCACCGCTTTCACTCACGTGGTTTATTGCATTCTCGCACCCATTTTATTATAGTTCTGGATGAATTTTTAAGGAAGAGATTCAAAAATGCCAGTTCAGTTGACAAAGGAGATACTATCCAGGATTATGCGGATCAGCCTGTTTAAGGAACCTCCCGAAAAGGTTCTAAAAGCAGCCGCATTGGCAAACGTTTTCACCGGGGAAATCCAGCGCGAAGTTTATGTTGGTATTTGGGAGAGATGGATCTGCTTTGTCGTAGGTTGGGATCATCCTCTGGTTCTGGGGAGTGAAACGGAGGTAATCGATCTGGGATCCGCTACCCTTTGTCCGGGATTTATTGAAGGCCATACCCATGCCGACAGTATCCTACCCCTTGGAGAGCTTTTGAGATACGCCATCCCTGGAGGAGCCACATGCCTCATCTCAGAAACCTCAGCTCTGGCTTCGACCTTAGGGAAAGAGGGGGTTATGACATTCATCCGGGATGCCCAACAACAACCTATCCCCATCTACATCACAGCGCCTCCAGAGGTCCCCCCTCTTCCTGAGTTTGAAACGTGTCATCCTTTCTCCCTCACCGATTTTGAAAACATCCTTAACCAGAAAATTACCATCGGGATGGGAGAAACCTACTGGGGGCCCTTGATGCGTGAACAATCTCCTGTTATTGAGAAGGTTCTCTTAACTTTTAAGAAGGGCAAAACAGTCGAGGGACATGCAGCAGGAGCCCATCGTGATAAACTTGCCGCCTATTTTGCAACCGGTGTATCAAGTTGTCATGAATCCATCTCTCCGGAGGAGGTGTGGGAAAAACGCAGGCTTGGAGTTGATGTCATGATCCGGTGCGGCTATATCCGAGATGATCTTGCGGCTATTGCCCCAGGCTTGAAAAAGATACCTACAGAGGGTATCATGCTGGTTACAGATGGTTTCTCGCCAAAAATGCTGATTCAGAACGGTTACCTAAATCACGTGGCACGTCTCGCTGTCAGCTACGGAATTGACCCTGTCATTGCCATTAAAATGTTGAGTCTCCATGTAGCACAGCATTTTAACCTGTATAGACGAGGAGGGATCTCACCGGGATGGATGGCGGATATCATTGCCTTGAACGATCTAAAGAATTTTGAAGTCAGAATGGTCATGTCAGAGGGAAAGATTCTCTGGCGGGATGGGGCTTTCCTAATTTCTCCTATCCCTTCTGTGTTCCCGAATGCGTTTCACAAGAGCATCCAGATCCCTGAGGCACATGAAATCGATTTTTACCTCTGGGCAAAGACCAACCCGGCAAAAGTCAACGTGATTCGGGTCAAATCGGAAACCGTTACAGACCTCATTACTTGCTCACTCCCTCTGACTGAGGAAGGGAACATCCTGCCTGACCCACAACAGGACATCTCAAAAATGGCGGTTTTAAGCCGTAGGGCCGGTTCAATTCCTGAGACCATCGGCTTTATCCAGGGATTTGGGCTTAAACAGGGGGCTGTTGCCACAAGCCTTAGCTGGGATTGCAACAATATTATTGTCTTAGGCCCAAACGAATGCGACATGGCCGCTGCGGTCAACCGGCTCAAAGAATTGGGAGGAGGGATGGTTTTCAGCCTCGGAGAGGAAGTTGTTATGGAAATCCCTCTGCCCATTGCGGGAATCATTAGCGAGCGTCCTCTCGAAGAACTGGCGTGTGAGATCCACGAATTTGAAGCGACCTTGAAAGAGATGGGTTGTCTTCTTCCCCGCCCCTTTCTGGTACTTCAAACACTTCCATTTACCGGCCTTCCTTTCTACCGTCTAACGGATAAAGGGTTGCTCGATGTACGAAAGTCGACACTGATTCCGGTGGTGATAGAATGAATGATCAACAGGAAGTCTATGCAGTCGTTGATGAAAATGACAAGGTTATCGGCAGTGCTACCCGGCAGGAAATCCATCAAAAGGGATGGTTGCACCGCAGCGTCCATATCTTTGTATTTAACAAATACGGCCAGCTTTATCTCCAGAAACGAGCCCTTAGTAAGGATCTTTATCCTGGGTGTTGGGACTCCTCTGCTGCCGGTCATGTGGACTGGGGTGAATCCTATGAGGAAGCGGCGGCCCGCGAACTTGAAGAGGAACTGGGGGTCCGCGCTCCTCTAACTTACCGGTTCAAGATCAAAGCCTGCATCGAGACAGGGTGGGAACACGTCGGATTTTTCACAGCGTTCACGCATGAAGTGATCAAGGCAAACCCTGAAGAGATTATGGAAGGAAGATTCATGGAGCTTCACAGAATCTCCCTCTGGATCAGACATGCGCCGGCTATCTTTGCCCCTGGATTCCTTCTCGTCTTCAAAATGGCTGATGCACAAGGAATCCTTGACCGTTAACCGTGCCCATGAACACAAAGATTATGTGAGGCCTCAACGGGGAAGGATTCCCGGTGCTTGCAGAGAGACCGGTTTTTTTAGAGTAACCGGTTCTGTTGGCTTGACAGCCCAAGGAAATCTATGATACGCATACCATACATTTTACGAAACTACAAAGGATTTAAAGGACTTGGATAAAAATAAAAAGAACACAATCTTAAGCCTGTTTTGCTCACTGAAGCTTACTATCACACTGCTGATTCTCCTTGCCGTTGTCTCTATCTTTGGAACGGTCATTCCTCAGCGGCTTTCCAATAGAGAGTACATGAAACACTATACACCCGACGTCTACCACCTTATGAAAGTTTTAGGCGTTTTTGATCTTTATCATACGTGGTGGTTTCAGCTTTTGCTGGTTCTGTTAATTATTAATCTCATCGTTTGTTCACTCGACCGCTTTCCCAGGGCATGGAAGTTTATTTCACGGCCCAAAAAATGGCTAAACCTTAACGAAGTTGAGTCATATCCCCTGAGAAACTCCTTGGAGATCAACGCTCGAAAGTTTTCACCCTCCTTGGCCGGAGAAAAGGTTAAGGAAGTTTTAAAAAATGCCAAGGTGTCGTCCCGGAGGGAAACAACGGTATTCTTTGCAGAGAAGGGAAAGATCTCCAGATTGGGGGTCTACATTACCCATTTAAGTGTCATCATCATTATTTTGGGCGCTCTCCTCGGTTCCCTGTTTGGATTTGAGGCATTTGTAAGCCTTCTTGAAGGCACTTCTACAAATACCGTTTTTCTGAGGGATGGCAAGAACACCCCCAAGAAACTCAACTTTACCATCCGATGTGACAAATTTAAGATATCCCTTTACCCAAACGGCATGATCAAAGCCTATACGAGCTATATCAGCATCCTAAAGAAGGGGAAAGCGGTGATCAAAAGCCGGAAGGTTCTGGTTAATCATCCCCTGATGTTCGAGGGAATCCGTCTTTACCAGTCCTCTTATGAAAGGGAACGATCACCACTTATGATTATTGGGGTCATGGATAGAGGAGAAGTTGGGGAAACAGACTACAGTCTGATGGGAGGGGTTGAAAAACGCCTTAGTGATGGAACCACCTTTTCCATCGTTCGATATCACCCAAACCTGCAGGGCTATGGTCCAGCCGTCCAGATCATGGAAAGAAGTCCCAATGGAACCTCTAAGACATTCTGGATCTTTTTGAATTACCCAATGTATGATATGAAGCGAGGTGGGAAGCACATCTTTATCCTTAAAGACGTAAGGGCAATCTACTCAACGGGGTTGCAGGTTACGAAAGATCCAGGTGTAGGGGTTGTTTGGCTTGGATGTCTAATGATGGTTGGAGGGCTTTTTGTGACCTTTTTTATTACCCATAAAAGGATATGGGTCATTTTGCATTCGGAGGGGAAAAATATAGGTATTACCATTGTTGGTTCCACCAATCGAAACTTGATAACATTTGAAAAAGAGTTCCAGAAACTAACAAACCATCTCAGAGAAAAGTTGAGGGAAAAGCCCATACCATTACAGGAGCAAAGGGGATAAGGAGATTTAAGGAGTCCATGGCAGGGAAGTGATGAAACACGAATTATATGAAATACCAACCTTTTCCATCCGCAGAAGGCATAAAATGAGGTTGATCACCTTAGTGGAAAGGATTTATCCTCAATCATGAATCCTGTACGCGCTATCGTTATCACGGGAAACGGAACGAATTGTGAGCTGGAAATGGCCCATGGGTGCCGACTGGGAGGTGCTGACGAAGTAGATATTATCCATGTTTCATGGCTTCTGGATGGGGATGTCTCCCTTTTGGATTACGATTTTCTTAATCTTCCTGGAGGATTCCTGGATGGAGATGATATGGGGGCAGCCCGCGCATCTGCCAATCGTTTCAAGTACCGTAAGATCAAAGGGACAAATCGTACACTCATAGATGAAATACACCGCTTCATTGAAGAAGGCAAACTGGTGTTTGGGGTTTGTAACGGCTTTCAGCTCCTTGTGAAAATGGGGCTTCTCCCTTCAGAAAATTGGAACATCCATGGATCGCAAGCCGTCACCTTATCACATAACGATTCGGGTCGGTTTGAAGATCGATGGGTTACCTTAAGAGTAAATCCCTTGAGTCCGTGTGTCTTTACCAAGGGGATAGAATCCCTGTACCTGCCTGTCCGGCATGGAGAAGGGAAATTCTACCCAGCCTCTGAGGAAGTTCTTCGCAACATTAAACGTTTTCATTTGGATGTCATGGCCTATTGTGACCCGGAAACTGGAGATCCCACTTCACAATATCCT
>JALTIG010000252.1 GCA_027004185.1 bacterium
ACATCAGGTTTTTATACCCCATCTCAGATCCTTTCCTTTACTTTACTTTACACGCCACGTCGTTCCCTGGGGACCGTCCTCAAGGATAACTCCTTCAGACCCCAGCTTATCACGGATAGCGTCTGCCGTCTTGAAATCCCGGTTTTTCCGTGCTTCTGCCCTCATTGCGATCATGGCTTCAATCTCATCCTGCGAAAGGCTCAGTACCCGGCGATCCCGATCTTTTTGGTCCTTTAAAAACCTCTCAGGCTCTGCCTGGAAAATGCCAAATATCTCTCCCAATCGTCCTATCTCTCTACGAATTGCCAGGATTACAGCGGGAGAGGGGTTCCCCTTTACCTTCGCATCTAAATAAAGACGGTACAGCGTGCGTACCATGGGATATAACACCCCCAGGGCTTTAGGGGTATTCAAATCATCATCCATCGCCGCCTCAACCGCTTGAACCGATTCCATAATCTCCGGCGGCAGGGCAGCCGGTTTCTTGACTCCCTGATCCTTTAGCCATCCATCCACATCCTGAAGGATACGATAGGCCCTCTTTAAACTCACTAAGGTGCTGTGCAAATATTCTTCCTCAAAATTTATTGGGTTTCGATAATGGGCTTCCAACAAAAAAATCCGCAGTACTTCAGGATGATAACGAGCAAGCATCTCCTGAATGGTAAGAACGTTTTTAAGAGATTTGGACATCTTTTCTGAATGAATATTGACAAAACCGTTATGAATCCAATAACGCACAAACGGTTTCCCCGTTGCAGCTTCAGACTGGGCAATCTCATTTTCATGATGGGGAAAAATCAGGTCCTTCCCACCCCCGTGAATATCAAAGCTATCCCCCAGATACGTCATGCTCATGGCAGAGCATTCAATATGCCATCCCGGACGTCCTTCTCCCCAAGGGCTTTCCCAAGCAGGTTCACCCTGCTTGCTGGCCTTCCAGAGGGCAAAATCAAGTGGATCCCTCTTCCGCTCGTCTACCGAGACACGAGCCCCGGATTCGAGTTCACTGATATTCTTCTTGGATAGTTTCCCATACTCCGGGAACTTCGAAACAGAAAAATAGACATCTCCTGACACCTCATAAGCAAACCCCCTTTCTTCAAGGATCTTCACAAGGCGAATAATCTCTGATATATGGGCCGTCGCTCTCGGTTCGTGGGTGGGGCGCAGGATCCCCAATGGATCGGTATCCTCATAAAAGTATTCAATATTCTCCTCCGAAAGTTCCTTCGTGGAAATCCCCCGTTCATTGGCGCGTTTGATGATCTTATCATCCACGTCGGTAAAGTTCCGGACATAGGTCACATCATATCCCTTGTAACAGAGATAGCGATACAAGGTATCAAACACCACGAGGGAACGGGCGTGGCCAATATGGCACCGGTCATACACCGTCACCCCGCAGACATACATGCCTACCTTCTTATCATGGATCGGTTCAAAGGGTTCTTTCCTATCTGTAAGTGAATTATAAAGAATAAGACTCATAACTTCTCCAAAGCGCTTTTTAATCGTTTCATCACTTCACCCTTTCCCAGAAGGGGAACAATCTTCACCAGTTCGGGGCCATGATCCGTACCCGTTAAAGCCTTTCGTAACGTCATAAAAAATCTACGCCCCCGCTGCCCGGATTTCCTCATTGCAATTTTTGCTAACCGGATATATTCCTCCTCATCCAGTTGCACCACTTGTTTACATAAATCGGCAAAAAATTCAAGGATGTCCCGGGCAGTTTCCCTCTCTTCAGGGGTTAAAAAGAAGTTGTCTTTAAAAACAGGTGAATCCATAAATATTCTGAAAACCGGTTCAAAACCCAAAAGTGTCTGGGCATTACCCCGACCGCAAGCAATGATTTGCCGAATCTTCTCTTGATTGAACCGTTTGGTGACACCCCAAGACTCCAGAAACGGTGCAAGGTGCCGTTCCATGGATGATAGTGGCAACTCACGGATATAACGCGCGTTGATCCACGTCAATTTCTTATGGTCAAAAATGGCCGCCCCCTTCGAGATATGGGAGAGTTCAAATGCCTCTATGATCTCACTCATCCCCTTAAGCGGCCCATCGGATGCCACAATTCCCCCCAGGCCCACGAGATAAAAAACGAGGGACTCTGGGAGGTATCCCTCTCGCCGAAACTGGGACACCGCTGTGGCACCATGCCGCTTAGACAACCTCCTACCATCTGGCCCGAGAATGAGAGGATGATGTGCATAAATCGGGGGAACCAGCCCCATTGCACGGTAAAGGAGGATCTGTTTAGGGGTATTGGAGATGTGGTCATCTCCCCGTATTACGTGTGTAATTCCCATTTTCGCATCATCCACCACTACAGCCCAGTTGTAAGAGGCCATACCATTGGAACGAATCAGAATAAAATCTGAAATAGTATTGGAGGGAAAGCTGATGAAACCATGGATGGCATCTTCAAAGGACACCACTTGATCCGATGGAACCTTAAACCGAATTGTGAAGGGTTTCCCCTCCGCCATAAAACGGGAGCGTTCCGCTTCTGTCAGTGACCGACACCGACCATCGTACCCAGGAGGCAGACCTCTTTCTAATTGCTCCTTGCGACGGAGCTCTAACTCCTCCGCTGTGCAAAAACAGGGATAAGCCTTTCCTTCGTGGATAAGTTCTTCCGCTAGCATCTGGTAGAGTGTTACTCGCTGCGTCTGACGGTAGGGCCCCGCGTCTCCTCCAACATCCGGCCCTTCATCCCACTGAATCCCCAGCCATCGGAGGCTTTCCATAATCTCATGCTCAAATCTCTTCTCCGAACGTGCCTTATCCGTATCCTCTAATCTCAAAATAAGCTTCCCGCCTGATTTCTTTGCGTATAGATAATTGAATAAAGCGGTTCGTGCGTTTCCTATATGAAGAGAACCGGTTGGACTTGGAGCGAATCGAACCCTCACCCTTCCATTCGATACTGAATTTTTCATGTTACTTTTTACTCTCCACAAGAACCACAGCGATGGCCGCAATCCCTTCCTTACGCCCCAGAGTACCAATACCCTCGTGTGTTTTAGCTTTGACATTGACCCGTGTCGCGTTAACTCCTAACCAATGTGCCAGATTCTCCCGCATCTCTTTGATATACGGTGCCAATTTCGGATCCTGCGCAATGATAGTTGCATCGAGATTTAAGATCACGAAAGCATCCTCCCCTAGTCTTTCCCACATTTCCACGCACAACTCTTCTCCTGATTTGCCACGGTAAGCAGGGTCAGAATCCGGAAAGAAGCCCCCGATATCCCCCTTCCCAAGAGCCCCAATCACGGCATCAATCACTGCGTGGGTCAGAACATCCCCATCAGAATGGCCCAAGAGACCCAATTCAAAAGGGACCTCAACGCCACCCAGAATCAGCGGACGACACTCAACCAGACGGTGCACATCATAACCAATGCCCACCGAGATCTTCACGATTTTTCCCCTTCCATTGCCTCTCCCAATCCAGCATTATTTCTTAATAACACTTCCCCGACCTTCAGGTCCTCTGGCACAGTGATCTTGATATTCCAGCGACTTCCAGGCAGGATCTTGACGGGATACCCAAACCACTCCATAAGAGATGTATCATCCGTAACACTCAGGCCCTGCTTTCTCGCTTTCTCATGTGCCTCTCGGATGAGTTCCGTACGGAACATCTGGGGCGTCTGAATCATCACGAGGCTTTCCCGTTTCAGAGTCGCCACAGAGAAACCCCGGTGCGAAACCCGCTTAATCGTATCCACAGGGGAGATACCAACCGCCACTACGGGTACCTCCATCAGAGCTTGAAGACCAGTCTCTAGCCAATGAGGGTTAAAAAAGGGACGGACGCCGTCATGGATCACCACAAAGGGGTATTCCCCGGCATCCACACGTGTCAGCCCACGATAAACAGAGGCCTGCCGGCTTTGACCTCCCTCAACAATAACTGAAAGCTTTGAAAAGTGATAATTGTGTAAAATCGTCTTTTCAAACCAACGGCACCTTTCAACAGGCAGGACGAGAACCATCCGCGATACCACTTGGGACATCTCAAACTTATTTAAGGTATGAACGATGATCGGAGTACCGGAAAGCATCAAAAATTGTTTAGGGAGCTCCCCTCCGAACCGGCTCCCATTTCCACCAGCAACGATCAGTGCGCAAAATGCTGCCTGGTCAGATCGCGTCATTCGATGGTGATTTCCCATTAGGATAATAGTATTCTCCGTTGATGGCGGCGTGCTCCTTTAACTTTGTAAAAATCATTCTGCCTGCGGTCGTTTGTAATACACTGGTCACCACCACATCCACCTTTTTTCCGATCAAATGACGGGCATCATCCACAACTACCATGGTCCCATCATCCAGATAGGCCACGCCCTGACGTGGTTCCCGACCCTCTTTGAGGATTCGGATAACCATCTGCTCACCGGGCAATACTACTGGTTTCAGGGCATTTGCCAAATCGTTGATATTTAAAACTCTGACACCCTGAAGTTCCGCTACCTTATTGAGATTGAAATCGTTGGTAATGATCTTTCCCCCAATTTTTTGGGCCAAGGCGATCAGCTTCGAATCCACCTCTTTAATCTTGGGAAAGTCATCATCCACGATCTTGACCTCGATCTCCATCATCTTCTTTTGCATCCGTTTAAGGATGTCTAACCCCCGACGCCCACGGGTTCGCTTGATGGGATCGGTTGAATCAGCAATCCGCTGCAATTCTTGCAAAACAAACTTGGGGATGACAAAAACCCCTTCGATAAATCCCGTTTCACAGATATCAGCGATTCTTCCATCGATGATCGAGCTTGTATCTATAATTTTGTTTTGATTCATGCCCTGCCCCCCAGCAGGGAAGCGCTTAAAATCATTTAAGTCAAATTCCCGACCTTTGGTAACTCCTAAAACTAAACCCAAGTAGCATATAATAGTCACAATAGGAAGATAAATAAAAAAGGAATTCTTATACGTGATGTAGTTAAAAAAAACCGCCTTGATAAAGAAATTCGCGATGATCAAGCTCAATAGACGCCCTACGCCTCCTCCGATAATCACCCGAGGCGGAGACTTACGGATGTATTTCTCAAAAAAGATCACAAGTAGCGAAACTATCAGGCAAACTAATGCTCCTACAATGGCGTAAGACACGGAATGAAAGATGTCATACCCGATATAAAAACCGCTCATGGCACAAATAACGATAAGAAATGAATTTAAGATAATCATCATACAGCTTCTCCTTTCTCTGGGGAGCTACAGATAAATTGGGATGGGGGAAAGAAATATAAATTTAGCAGAAAATCTCTTTAATCTCTTTAAGAACCTTCGTTTCCGTTTCCTGCCGCGCGAGAGCTATCTCTTTTACAAGTAGACTTCTCGCCGTATCCAACATCTTTTTTTCACCAAAAGAAAGATCCTTATCGAGTTTTAAAACGTACAAATCCCTTAAAACTTCAGCAATCTCAAAAACGGAACCGCTGTTAATCTTTTCAGTATACTCCCGATGTCTCCGATTCCACGTTTGTGTATCCTCAACGATATTATCTCGATCTTTTAAAATATCATAAATTTTTTCTATATCACCTTGAGGAGTAATTTTCCTCAAACCGACCGAATGGGAGTTACTTACGGGAACCATTACTTTCATATCCGAATCAATAATCTTTAAGATATAAAAATCCTGCGAAGTTCCTGAGATAGTACGAGATTCTATCGAAACGATCTCTCCAATTCCATGCCCCGGATAGACAATCTTTTCCCCAACCTGAAACATTATAACTCCTCCAGCTATTTAAAATTCCATAGCCAGTTCATTGTTCTACTTATAGCAAAATTTTAAAAAAAATACAACTTCTGTAGATCAGGAACTTGAACTATTTTTTGATTAGAGATTCTACAATGATCACTCTACAATCAATCTCTCAAACCCAATGTCATAAACACCGCCGTCTGTAAAAAATGTATTTAAAGATGGTATTAACTCTTCTTTAAACCCCTTTCTTATTACTGCACTATCCCTTCCCTCCGAAAAACTTTTCAACAGCTGCTTGTAAACGAGCATCCTCAAAACACCCCGTCGGGTTTTTATCTCAGCCGGCAATTTCTCTCGGGCAAATTTAATATAGATTTCTGCAAGAAGAAATCGATCCCCTCCTCTTTTCTGATCCCTCACCTTCAAAAGAAACGGCTTCAGTTTATACCGTTTAATCACGAATTTTTCTTTCCTCTCCGCATGAAACTTAAAGGGATACTTCGGACACTCAATCTTCTTTGTTATTTCTACCTTTGTCCGTATATACCTCTCAGCAAAGAAAAACGAGATAAAAAGGACCAAAAAAAACGCCGCGATCCCAACGATTATCCATTTCAGGATTCGGAACAAGTGAGTTCTTTCCTGAAGATCTTCCGCTGCCACATCAATCAGGTACCTGTCGCTCGCTCCGGAAGGTGTGGTTTTATCCCGCTTCATCCATTCTTCCCTCGCCAGAAACCCATATGAATCTTCCCTTCGTTTGTCTGCATCCCTTACGAATATGTCTTTCTTCACAACCTTGTACGTCTACCAACAAATTTTCGATCCATTCCCATGGCTCCAAATTCTAATTCCCTAAATATTTTCTTCCTTTACTAACATATTATACTTTAAAATATTGAGAAAAGTCAAAAAGAGGCATTTATGGTGAACAAATTACATACAGGGAACCCTTCTCGGTAATCCCTCCAAATCTTTAGAAAAATCAAGTATATAGGGCTGGGGGTTTCCCAGCCCGTCTGGAATCTTTCTACCTAAACACGCCCACTCCTATATATCATAATACAAGGCAAACTCATAAGGATGGGGCCGAA
>JALTIG010000253.1 GCA_027004185.1 bacterium
ATTGGGAGAGTCCTCCCAGTGAAACAATACCGGCTTATGACCAGAGTGAAGAAGAAGTATATGGCGGGCAAGAGGAGAGCAAATCGGCTAAGGTGCGTACCGAAGAGGCAATTGAGCCTCCCCTTAGAAAAGGGAAAGACCCGAGTATCATGCGCAAGATCTTACAGATCAGGGATGCTTTCCGCCCAAAAGACTTACCTCGCCTTTCGGCTCGTTCTGAAAAAATATTAAATTCCAACTACAGACAGCTTGCCATTGCTGAAGGTGGTCTCCTCTCCCAGCAAAAGGAGATTAAGTCACTTTATATCACCAGTTCCTTCCGGGGAGAAGGAAAGACAATCTCCGCTGTCAGCCTGGCTTATGCCCTTTCGGTTATTGGGAAAAAGGACGTCCTACTAGTCGATGGCAATCTGCAATCCCCCCAAATTCATCGCCTTTTTAATATTAACAACACCCTTGGTTTCCGTGATGTCCTTGGCCACCGGCTCGACTCCCTGGATGCCGTGATTCCTACCGCCTATGCTCATCTTTATATTGTCGCGAGTGGAGGAAACCGACCTTCAGTCCAAAGGCCATTGGAAGGGCAAGAGATTGACGAGATTCTCCTTCAATACAGTTCCGGCTTTGATTATATCGTCTTTGATGGCAGCCCTACCTTCTCCTCACCCGAGCCTACGCTTTTCGCGAGATACTTCGACGGGGTAATCCTCATCCTCGAGTGTGAGAGGACAAAGTGGGAGGTTGCCCAGGAATCGGTAGAGAAGATTACGAACGCTGGAGGGAGTGTGATAGGGATCATCTTAAATAAGAGAAAATTTTACATACCACAGGTAATCTATAACAAGATTTAAACTGATATTTATGAGGTGATTGGATGCACACGAAACCTATTTAGAATCCGAAAAAAGGTAAAAGTAGGGATGCGGATATGAGGCTATTAACATCAAAACACAAAACGATAGGATTTCTCACAAGTTTTTACATAGGTTGTCTAATTATAGCGTGTGTCGTGCTGTTAACCTTACCTATTGGATGCTCAAACGAAAGGCCAATCATTCCTATCAATCGGGAAATCCCTATTTCCCGGGAAACATTCTCGTTTGACCAAGGGACTTATCCCACGCAACTTGATCTTTTCCCTGAATATCGCTTAAGCCCCGGGGATGTCCTGGACGTCCTTTTCCAGATCAGAACATGGAGAAGAAGGAACGAATTCAAAATCGGTATTTCCCACACCATCAGCGTGCATTTCATCAACATCCCTTCATTAAACCAGACGGAACGGGTTTTGCCGGATGGTACCATAGTTCTGCCATATCTCGGAAATGTAACAGTTATTGGCAAAACCATCCCTGAATTGACCAAGGAACTGGAAGAGAGATACAAAAATATCCTTCGCCACCCTGATATATACATTACAGTACCTGAATTTAGATCCCGAATAAAGGAACTGAAACATGATCTTCATACCGCCCCACGGGGTCTCAGCCGGTTGGTAACCATTAGACCGGATGGCTATGTAACCTTTCCCCTGGTGGGAGATGTTTTTGCCGCACACCGCACTATCCCTGAGGTGAAAAAGATTTTAAACAAGCGGTACAATGCCTATCTACCAGGACTCCATGTGGATCTCTTTTTGCAAAAGTCTGCTGGTTCATTTGTCTATTTGGTCGGAGAGGTCAAAAAGGTCGGAGCTTATAAGATTATTAAACCCATCAGCGTCCTCGAGGCCATTACCCTGGCTGGAGGGTATACGCATAATGCAAATCTCAGCAGTGTAATTGTATTCAGGAGACATGAGCGAAAAATCATTGCGCGCGGGTTAAACCTGAAAGATGTGCTTCACGCAAGCAGGAACGCCTCCTTCTTTTACCTGCGACCGGATGACATCGTGTATGTCCCCCGCACAAAGATTTCAACCTTGGGTCAGCTCATGAGGCAAATCGCCGATATCGCCTTGTTCAATGGATGGGGATCAAGCACAAGCTGGAACGTGAATTTTAAACCACAATAAGGAACACTTGTAAATCAAAAGGGGAAGGTTGGGAAATTATGGTCAAGACAAACGATTATATACGTGAATTTGTGACCATAACCTTTATTCAACGGCGGATTATCTTAGGCACTGCCATCATCGTCTGGATCATCACCTTGTTGATTGCGTTTTTATGGCCACCGACCTATGCAGCCGTATCAACAGTTTTAGTGAAGCATAAGGGGGTTTTGAGAAGTCCTGCAACATTGGAGAAGAATGTCAAATTCAGCGTTCCAAGGGTTGATGAAAGGGATGTATTCTCTGAGATGCAACTGGCTACCTCTTACGAACTGGTCAAGGAGACAGTGGAAACCCTCCACAGGAAGGGTCTGATTTTCAAACATCCCCTAACGCAACGAACCTTGAGGGCGGATATTGCTTTGATAAAGGGAAACCTAAAATCAGAGCTGACGCCGAAATCGGATGTGTTCAAGATAACCCTTACCTGGCATGATCCCATTGAAGCAGAAATTATCCTCCAGACCCTGATGGATCGATATCAAATCTACCGATCAAATATCTATAACCCAAAGCAAGAAGAGGAATTTTTTAAGAACCAGTTGATTCAGTTTGATAGACAATTAACAAAATTGGAAAACAACCTGCTGGAATTGGCCAAACTTTCCAAATCTCCCAACCCCACACAAAAGATAACCAACAACCTCCTGATAGAAAAAAACCTGGAGCAGGCCCTAAATACCCTGATCAATTCATACGTAGAAAGGAAAAGCTATATCCAGTTTATAGAGAATGCGCTTCATACCAAGTCCCTTAGCACGTTCTCATTCATCAATAACATCAACATCGGGGATTACGGGAAAAATTTGGCAAGGCTCATCCTAAGGAAGGAACAGTTGCTTACAATTTACAGCCCCAAAAGCGATAAGATACAGCTGATCAATGAGGAAATAAGAAACACATATGCAGGGCTGAAAAATGAAGTTAGGAGATACGTGGAAGGAGAAAAGGCAAGATTAAAGGGGATGGAGATGGCCATTGATTCCCTAAAAATGCGTCTTAAACACATCAGGGATGTAAATATCGAAACCTATGAAAACTTGATGAAAGCGAAAAAGATCCAGAGACAGATTCGTTTGTTGGAAGAATCTTACAACACCTTCTCAAGACGGTGGGAAGAGGCAAAGATCAGCCGGAACACCACCGCAGACAAGATCTTCTCTGTGAGTATCCTGGGAAGGGCCCATGCCTCCATGACCCCTGTTTTCCCGAATAAAAGGACGTTTGTTCCCATTGGCTTTTTTGCAGGTATCCTCATCGGTTTTACCATTGGCTATTTGAGGGAATTCTTTGATCATACCTTTAAGCGCCCGGAAGATGTAAACAACTATTTAGGGTTACCAACCATATTTTCTATCCCTGAATTCTGAGGAGGGAAACAATAACTATGCAACCCCTGATAGATACTGATATAAACGACAGTGAAATAAGTAAAAAAGACAAGACACAATTGCGGAACAGATTTTCCAGGGATGGTCTGCTGAAGGTTGTGTACAACACTACACGCCCTCCTCGCTTTTGAGGGAGATGATGGAAAAACAAGCAAAAAAAACACCGCAAAGAGGCCAAAGGATCCTTTCCTACCTATTAAGACCCGATACGGATAATATCAAAGGTTATTTCAGTGGATATATGGGTGGTTATTCAAGGGGATCCCGCTTTACCATCAAGATCATGAACCATGTCCTGGCTTTCCTTTTGATCCTTTTGGGTTTACCGGTGTTAGGGGTGATAGCGTTGATCATCAAGGTAAGGGAGCCTGGGGGGCCGGTTTTATACAAGGGGGAGAGGTTGGGGATGGGCAAGCGGCCCTTTGTGATGTACAAGTTTCGTACCCTACCCGTTGGGGCGCAGGTTCGTTTAGGGCCGAAGGTCTTGGCCCCTCGTGATTATCGTTTATCCTTCTTTTCCAAGTTTCTTCGGGACACGCGGCTTGATGAGTTGCCTCAGCTTTTCAATATCTTAAAGGGGGAGATGGATTTTATAGGGCCTCGGCCTTTGAGGCCGGAGATTTATGAGAGGATGTGCAAGGGGATTCGGGGGTATGATATCCGTTTTACGGTTCGGCCGGGTCTTATAGGGTATTCTCAGTTATTTACGCCTCACAGTAGTCCCAAGGCGATTCGGGCGTTGATAGACAACAGATTGGTATATCTTAAGAGGTCCTTTTTGATAGATCTTTTTTTTATCTTTCTTACGATTCTCATTGTTGTGAAGAAGGTAGTGGTTTTGCTTGGCAAGGCGTTTTGGACCTATGTAATTAGGATCAAGGTATTGAGGAGATTTGAGGAGGAAAGGAGGGTACTTGAGAGGCGTCGGGTAAAGGGGGGGGTAGTTGAGGCATATACCCTTGATGATCATGAGATATGCGAGGGGGTACTTGGGGACATGAATGAGGAGTATTTTAGGTTTGAGACGCTGGAGAGGCTGGTAAGGGAGGGAAACGGGAATCAGTTATATTTTGATCTGCAGTCTGGCAGGGAGGTAGGGGAGAAAGAAGAGAGGCGGTATCTATTCAAGCTTCGGAAGCGGGTTAAGAGGATGGGGAGGAGGAAGGTGAAGACGGGGAAGTGTCTGGGGGAGGTTTTCAGGGTGTGGGAGAGTCAGGGGAAGGATGGTAAGACGAGGTATCATTATGTAATCAAGTATCAACCTCTCAACCCGTTCTACCAGTACTGCATCGACCAGTACTTTCTGGATAAGAGCGTGATGCATTACTTTTAAGACTTTACTCATCGAAAGAGGCTGAAATGATCGGCATTAACAATCCAAACAGAAAGAGGCAGGTGTTTATACTGCCTATTCTGTTTGTGTTGTGGTTTGTTTTAGGGCTTGCACTCTGTACACCCTCCTCACCTGCACCTATACACCTACCAGATGGCAGAACAATCCATGACGCATCAACCATGTCGGTTCCTAAACTGGCCCATCTTTTAAACCTCTCTTGCGACATGGCAAAGGGGGCTCTGAAAAAGGCATTCTCCGAAAAAAACACGAAAGAATCTGCATCCTCTTCTGATACCTATAAAAAGAATCTGGAGACGGCGCAGGATATCTTTGGGATCATTCAGCAGAAATCCCGCGAAACCGGTCCCGGTTATATCAATGTCCATTTTCCTGAGGGATCGAGTAAACTCCTTAAGTACTCCTTTGAGTACCAGAGATTCGCTAGCTTTTTGAATTACATCGTCGGACGGAATCAGGGTAGAAGGGTTAATATCGTGCTCCTTGGTACGGCTCCAGCTTCCTCGTCGGAGACCTTAGACAAAGCCATCCTTTTGGCACAAAAGAGAATTGAAACCTCTACTCAAATCATCGACCGATATCTTGCTAATGTCCCTCACGTGCTTTTTAAAGCCGACTGTGTACGGAATCTCCCTCCATCAGATGGTAACCACGGCCAGGGAATGATTGCGTCGCGAGATACCTATGTCGCGGCTGTTTATGCCAAAAGGTCTGGACCTTCCTTAGACCCCTCCCCCTCCAGCCAAGCAGCTACTAAACCCTCGTCCCATAGGACATCCTCCTCTTTGGTTGCCAACCCTACCAGTAAGGCAGATCTCTGCATCAAAAAAAGATTTAAAAATTCCATTGGAATGGAGTTCGTGTATGTCCCTCCCGGAACCTTTGTAATGGGTAGCCCGCCCCAAGAATATGGGCATGACCTATCGGAAAGGGAGCATGTAGTTACTTTCACGAAAGGGTTCTACCTCCAGACCACCGAGGTAACCCAGGGGGAATGGAAGACTATCATGGGGGAAAATCCCTCCTTTTTCCTTAACTGTGGAGATGATTGTCCCGTTGAAAACATCAGTTGGTATGATGCACAGGAATTTATCAAGAGATTGAATGAAAGGGAGGGCACCTTGAGATACCGGTTACCAACAGAAGCCGAATGGGAATATGCCTGCAGGGCGGGCTCGAAAACAGCCTTCGCCAATGGTGGGACGATCACTAAAGAAACCACTTGTATAAATAAAGCCCTAGGACGAATGGGTTGGTATTATGCCAATTCACAAAAAGCAACCCATCCAGTGGCCCAAAAAGCCCCAAATGCCTGGGGGCTCTACGACATGCACGGGAATGTGTGGGAATGGTGCCAGGACTGGATGGCTCCGTATCCCTTTGAAGTATCAACAGATCCAACAGGACCCCCATCTGGGATTTCCCGCATCCGAAGAGGGGGAAGCTGGCAGGAATACCCTGTTTTCTGCCGTTCCGCTTACCGTGGGTCTTCCAACCCCAAGTATAAAGGGCCAAGCATTGGATTTCGAGTAGCCATGAGTATAAAGGAACCCTATCAGATTTCTCCCAAACCGAAAGAGACCAGCGCTCAGCCCCTTAAGGAAAAGGTTCCCAAGTCGCCTAAATGCATCCTGGTTAGGGACATAGATTTTGACTTCGATTCTTATAAGATCAAGCCAGAAATGAAACTGATTTTGGATAAAGCTGCCAAGACCCTGAAAGACAAAAAGGGGAAAATTCTTATAGAGGGATTTACCTGCAATATCGGAAGCGCAACATACAATATGGAACTCTCTCTTCGTCGTGCAGCGGCTGTTGCAACCTACCTTATTCGCAAAGGTATTCCAGCCTCGCGGATTATTACCCGAGGCTTTGGGGAAGCCAGACCAAAATTTCCCAACAAATATGAAGCGGGTAGGCGCCTCAACCGGCGGGTTGAGATCCACCTCGTAACGGATGGATCATGATGGTCTTGTAAAAA
>JALTIG010000254.1 GCA_027004185.1 bacterium
ATTAAATGCCTCGTTGACCTCCGAATTTCCCTTTTTAATTGACGGTACCCTTCCCTCCTGGTATAATCCTTAAAATCCATTTGAAACCTCCTTTGTAAAGTTTGTTGATGTGGTACTCATCTTACTTTACAGGAGGTTTTTTTGGTATGATTTGTATCGTTCTTTTTTGCCATATCCTTCGCTATCCTCGGGGATGTCTCCTATTACCCTACCAATATAAAACGTTCATAATAATATAAGTTGACAGATTGAAGGTGTCTTGATAAGAGGCAAACTGATTTTCTAAAGTGACTTGGGAAAACCCTTTCAGAAACCAGAACCGCCTGTTATGCCTGGGCATTAATTTCCAGCTATTTTCATCTCTTGTTAAAAACGGGAGCTGCTCCTTATATCCAACTTTATGCAGAGGCTACTGACGGGCTATGTAGTCAGCTATAACCGTTGCCATCATCGATCTGGGCACCTGTTTCAAAACTGATATAAATCCATTTTGTGTCAGGAAGGCTAGACTACCAGGTCGTGGATTGGTACCCCTATTGTGGGCATGGAGTCATTCTTGGTTACATAAAAAATGATTTGCAGGATATAAAATATGTCCTGTGTTTATTTGGAGATAAAAGAAGAATAGCCAGGGAGGGCTATCGGGACTTTGTTGAAAGGGGGATAAAGCAGGGGAAGCGCCCGGACCTGACGTGAGGGTGGCTTTTTACGAAGTCATGGGGGATGGGCTGTGGTCAAGACATTGAGGAGATCCGGAGGCTATCAGAAGGGGGGATGGGCTTATTCTGGGGAATGGCGATTTTGTGGAAGAGGTCTTATCCCATGCCGAAGAGGTGCTTGAGGGAAGAAACCTTATTCTTCGCTTTATAGAAATTTATTATCTAATGTATCTCTCCCTATTTCCTTCTTCATGGGGGTTTTCTCTAAGAACCACAAGAGCATCCGCTGCGATCGGTTTACTTCCTCTAAGTATGACAGGGTTGATGTCGATTTCCTTGATCTCCATGTTTTCGAGACCGATTTTGCCGAGGTCAATAAGCATTTTGGCGAGTGCATCCTTGTCAGCCATGGGTAGCCCCCTAATGCTTCCGAGCACGTTGTACCCCTTGATTTCGCCCATCATCTCCATGGCATCCAATTTTTCTAAGGGAGCGACGCGAAAGGAGACATCCCTCAGGATTTCAGTAAAAATCCCTCCAAGCCCAAACATGACACACGGACCAAACTGGAGATCTCTGGTCAAACCCATGAGTAGTTCCCGCTCACCCTGGACCATTTCCTGGACAAGAATGGTCCCTTTTGATACACCCATTGCCTTCTTAAGTGAGATAAAAGCAGCTCGGGCTTCTTCATCTTGTCTGATGCCGACTCTGACCAGACCTTTTTCTGTCTTGTGGGTTACGTCCGGGGAACATCCTTTCATCACAAGAGGGTATCCAATTTCCCGAGTGGCAGCTGTTAAGTCATCTAATTCTTCTATTTCAATTTCTCTTGTTATGGGGATGCCATAGGCTGCGATCAATCTCTTCGATTCGTGTTCAGAAAGCGTTGCCCGTCCTTCGCTTAGTGCCTTGCTGATAATCCCACTATCTTTTTTCATCATAGTCATTCTCTCCTAGAAATTCTCTCAAGATACGCCTGTCGTTTTCTCAAGATCGAAAGTGCCCATGCAGCTTCCTCTATGGTTGGAAATGTTATTATCTTTTCTTCTTTCTCAAGCTTCTCGCCGATCCCTTCACTGTTCTCTCCATACAGCCACGCCACTACAGGCTTGTTGCCTGAAACGACGTTATTCAACTCTTCAGAGACATCGAGGAAGGCATAAACTGGAAGATTCATTGCCACATTGATGCATAATACCCCATCCACGGATGGATCGGTAAGCAGCGCCTTCAGCGCATTGGGATAGACCTTCTGAATCCCGTGCTTCATCACGGCGGGCCAGATATCCAAGGGATTACCCAGGGGCATCCATGGAGGAGATAGGCTTGCAACGGGAGACAAGGTTTCACGTGATAAGGGTGCTAAAGTCAAGCCGTATTTCTCCAGGGCGTCGGTCGCAATGATTCCACCCGCTCCCGTGACGGTGATCACCGCAATGCGGTTTCCTTTCATCGGAGGTAGATACAATAGGGCTCGCACTGCATCCCGCATCTGCCAATCTTCCCTGACCAATGTGCATCCTGCCTGGGTTAGGGCCGCTTGGTATATCTGGTAGCTACCTGCCATACTTCCACTGTGAGAAGCGGCTGCCCGTGCTCCCGCTTCGCTCTTACCTGTCTTGAAAACAACGACAGGCTTTTTACATGTGATCCTGGATGCTAGTGAGATAAACTTCCTACCTTGATCTACCCCCTCCATATGGATGGCTACAACTCTGATGTCGGGGTCTTCCCCGAGATAGGTAAGGGCTTCGTTGAAGCCGATGTCACTGGCATTTCCGATGTCAATCCCCTTGCCCATCATGCCAGAAAATTTTCTGGATCCTACGAAAAATATCCCTGATTGGCAAATGACCCCAACTGGAGCCGTTTTCCTGGAAAGTGGCATGAAGGAGGTAGTAAAAGGACGGAAGGCGTTGAGGACACCAAGGGTATTGGGGCCCAGGATACGCATCCCGTTTGTCTTCGCTATAGTCACTATGTCTCTTTGCATTACCTTACCTGTCTCATCCGCGTCGGCAAACCCCTGCCCGACGATGATGGCCGCCTTGATCCCCACCGAGGCACATTCGCGGATCCCTTGTATCACGAGGTCTCGGGGGAGGTTAACGACAGCTAAATCGATAGCCTGACCGATGTCCCCGACGCGAGGAAAGGCCTTGAGGCCGAGGATCTTATCTGCCTGTGGATTGACTGGGAAAACTCTTCCCTGGTAACCGAACCGAAGCATATTTTCCACCAGGTTGTAGGCATTTGGACCGTTTTTACGAGTGGCACCGATGACAGCAACACTTTCCGGTTCCATAAACCTTTTCATAGGTACTCCTGTTCGAATAAGAAGGACTGGGGCGTATTCACCCTCATATCTCCCAATTTTTTCATCGCCTTTTTCTCTCCTCAAAAAATCCCCTTTTGTTAATTAACTTTTCATGAGGTCTACATTTTCTATCTTGGCAACCACTTGTTCAAAGATTTTCTGCTCCTTTTTCGTCAGGAATGAAAGAAAACGTCTGTTAATATCGTGATAAAGATTCGTCAAGGTCTCCCGCAACTTTTCTGCCTTCGGGGTAATCCGCACCCGAACGGTACGACGATCCTCAGTGGATACCTGGCGCATTACGAGCCCGTCCCTTTCCAGGCGGTCTATCAAACCGGTAAGGGTGGCCTTGTCGAGCGCAACTTTTTGGGCCAAAGCACCGATGGAGATATCCTCTTCTTCATAAAGGGCAGTCAAAAGAAAAAACTGCGTGGTGGTTAAACCGTAAGGAGACACTGCCTCGTGAGTTACTCTGGCCATTTTACGGGAAACCTTTCCAACTTGGAAACAAAGACAATCCTTGAAAAGCACATTCACTCCCCATTTGTCTTGTTTATATTTTATTTGTATACAAACTAATTAGAAAAGTCAATCAGTTTGATGGTACTGAAGGAGAAAAGGACTTTATGGTTGTTACGCTCTAAGGGCTTGACAAATGAGTTCGTTATGTATACACAGTAAATACATAAATAATCTATTTGCCCCTTAAGGGGTGCAAAGGAGAGCGAAAGATGAAAACATCCAGACGTTTAAACGATTTTGACGCTTACCTTGGTACCACAATGAATGTTATTCTAACAAAGATGCGGGAGAAAGGGAAAGATGTTATTAACCTTGGATTGGGGGATCCGGATGTCCGGCCAACTGAGAGACAGATGAAGGTCTTGGCTGACGCGTGCCTGGTCCCGGATAATCATCACTATCCGAGCTTTTATTCCATGATGCTCCTTCAGGAGGCTATTGCCGAATGGTATAAAAGGCGTTTTGGTGTTACCTGTGACCCTGAAGCGGAGGTTCTACCCTTGCTGGGGTCTGCGCAGGGGCTCTTCCATATACACACTTGTATGCTGGACCCGGGAGATATCGCCCTGGTGCCGGATCCCTGCTATCCCGCGTATAATGCTGGGGTCAAGATTGCCGGGGGTGTGATTGAGCCGGTTCCTCTTCTCAAGGAGAACGGGTTTCTTCCTGATCTTGACATGATCGACCCTAAGGTTGCAAACAAGGCTAAAATGATCTGGGTAAACTATCCCAACAACCCGACGGCAGCGGTTGCCTCTGGAAGTTTCTATAAGGAGTTGATTAAGTGGGCCTCAATGTATGATGTAGCAGTGATCGCGGACAACCCCTACTCGGAGGTGTGCTTCGATGGATACAGCCCCCCGAGTTTCCTCCAGTTCGATGGAGCAAAGGAGATTGGGATTGAATTCAATTCTCTCTCTAAGGCATACAATTGTTGTGGTTGGCGGGTTGGGATGATGTTGGGAAACAGAGACATTATTGCTGGTATTAAAAAGATAAAGTCACATGCCGACAGGGGCATGTTTTATCCCCTTCAGATTGCTGCAACGGCCGCCCTGAATGGCCCCACACACTTTATGGAGGAGAGGAACCAGATGTACCGGGAACGGAGAGACGTAGTGATTAAAGGCCTTCGGGAGATAGGCATGGAGGTAGAGGTTCCAAAGGCAACCTTCTATGTCTGGTCACGGGTGCCCGAGGGGATTAAGGATTCCAAAGAGTGGTGCTTGAAGGTATTAGATGAAATAGCAGTCTGGATGATTCCTGGTTCCATGTATGGGTCCCACGGAGAGGGTTTCATCCGGATCGCTCTGACCCACCCGGTCGCGCGTCTCGAGGAAGCGATGGACAGGTTGAAGAGGTTTGTTCGAAGGTGACTTCTTCGCCTGACATATCTTGAATTTATAATTGAGTTATGGGAATAACCAGAACTGCTCTTGAGCCGAGGAGAAAGTGGAGTCGAACCGTATCTACCACGCGATAAAGGAAAGGATTATCTGGCTGGAATACAAACCGGAGAGTATCCTGAACCTGAGCGACCTTGCGGAGGATTTTGGAACAAGCCGAACTCCCATCAAGGAGGTTCTCATCTTCCTCCAAGCGGAAGGATGGGTCTTACGGACCGGCTCGCATTTCATGGTTACCCCCCTCAGTCTTAACCGGATTAAGGAGATTACAGAAATCCGTTCTATTTTAGAAACCCAGGCCTATCTCTGGGCCATGCAGAGAATCAGTGCCGAGGAGCTCGTCACCTTGACACATCTTGAAAGGGAGATTACGGGGATCAAAGGCGAGGTAAACAATAGGAAGCTCATCGCGCTTGATTCCAGGTTTCACCGGATCCTGTATGCGGCGTCCAGAAATGATCAAGCGGCTAAGTTACTGGAGAATCTACTAGCTCAGTACCTGCGTTTCTGGCTTTCTATCCCCCGGGAAATAGATATTCCATCCTTTTTTAGGGAAACGAAGAGGATCATTCGGGCGGTCAAAGCGAGGGACGAGAAGGCACTGAAGGTGGCGAGCGAGGAGCACATACGAAAATCATTTGAGGAGATTATGGGGACGTTTTAAAAGGGATAAGGCAGGCCTGCGTTGCTGAAGCCCCAAATCCCTCTTTAAAAAATTGGAGGAGGAAACATTTGGTATGATTATTCGCGAAGTGAACGATGTACCGGCGATTGAGGTGAAAGAGGTTACGCGTCATGGCAAGAAGGTTCCAGTTACCGGGTGTAAGATCCGTTGGCTGGTGGATCCTGAAACAGGTGGTGATGAGTACAACCACAATTTTTCTTTCAGATATTTTGTCTTAGAGCCGGGAGGGGAAATTCCCATGCATGAGCATGCTTACGAGGAAGCGGTCTTTATGCTCGAAGGAACACTTTTGTTTTCAAATGAGGAAGAAACCGTGGAGGTTCATCCGGGCCAAGTGATCTACACCTATACCTTCGAGCCACATGCACTGAAGAATCACACAGACGCTCCGGCAGTCTTTACCTGTTCCATCGATAACGTGTGAAATGGCAAAGGTATTACGATGATGTGTGGAATTAAGTAGAGATGATAAGGCTTTTAAATCATTTTAGGGTAAGCCTTTCGACTTTGACGTAGCGACAAATCTATTAGCATCTTTGCCATCTTGAGGGCAACCGCCACACCATCCAGGACCGGAACCCCAAGAATCTCCTCCAATTCCTCCCGGGAGCCTTCCGGTAACACCCCAAATATGGCGGAATAACCGGCTACAATGACGTGTGCCTCTTCTTGATCAATTTGATACTTGGCAATCTTGAGGAAACGCCTTTTTAGCTCCTGTCTTCTGTTAATCAATCTCGATTCGGGGATGTTCAGGGGGCGTATAGAAGTCATCTTTTTCGCGCATCCCATCAGCTGAATACGCCTTGTAAATTCTGGAATCGTTGTATCACTCTTGCTTACCACACCGTAGCGGTCACCCAATTGGCAGGCAAGGTGAATAACAGAGGACCCCAGACCCACCACTGGGATGTCTACCGCTCCCCGCGTGGCTTCAATTCCGAAGTCACAGATTCCGTGAATGACGATTGCATCGCACCCTTCCTGCTCAGCTTGGACAGAAAGCTTGACAGTTTCCGGTGCAAGAAGTGAAACATCTGCCCCTGATCTTATCTCTCTGATCTCCCCTTGAAATGTGTACGGAACAATCTTGTCCGGTGGTATTAGAAAACGGTTCATATGAGAGATCCGGACATCAAGGGCAGTTTTGCTCAGATTGCCTGGCTGTCATCATACCAGGCAATC
>JALTIG010000255.1 GCA_027004185.1 bacterium
GTTGTGGGGAAGGGCTATCACGCTGCCTATGGACGGGAGCATGCGGAAGTCATGGCCCTTCGGGATGCTGGAGATCAGGCAAAAGGGGCCACGATCTACGTTACCCTTGAACCCTGTAATCATACGGGACATACCCCCCCCTGTACCCGCGCCATCCTGCGTGCGGGGATCCGAAAAGTTATTATCGGCATGAGAGATCCCAACCCAGATGTCTTGGGGGGAGGGGTTGAAACCCTGCGCGAGAAAGGGATCGAGGTGGAGGTAGGGGTCCTGGAAGAGCGGTGCCGCCGATTGAATGAGGCCTTTATTCATTTTGTTACACACAAGACCCCGTATGTAGTCATGAAAATTGCCGCGACCCTTGATGGCAAAACGGCCACACGGACGGGCCATTCCCAATGGATTACGGGCGAGGCCGCCCGGAGATATGTCCATCGCCTGCGCGGGGCGATGGACGCAGTGATGGTGGGGATTGGGACCGTGGTGAGGGATGATCCTCTTTTGACCTGCCGAATCCCGAGGCCTCCGCATCAACCCCTAAGGATTGTTGTGGATACATCCCTGAGGATTCCCGAAAATGCGAAGCTTCTTTCTGCCATTGATGATGCGCCCCTTCTAATTGCCACGGGTCCCCACGTCGATGGGGCAAAGAGAGAAAGACTGGTTTCCCGGGGCGTTGAGGTTTTACCCCTTTCTCTCTATAATGGGAAAGTGGACTTGAGACAATTGATGGTTATCTTAGGAGAAAGGAGAATTATAAGTATTCTTGGGGAGGGAGGAAGTCGGGTGAACGCGTCCCTGTTGGAACGTGGAATTGCGCGAAAGATTTTGATCTTCTATGCCCCGAAGATCCTTCGGGGGCAGGAAAGCCGTTCCATGGTGGCGTGGCCGTCCCCTGAAACCTTGGACGCGGCCTTGCCCGTGTCATCTTGGGAGATCCGCAGGATTGGACAGGATTTTCTCTTCCAGGGCACCCTCTGAGGCGCGGACAAGAGGGAGGTAGAGGCAGGAGCATGTTTACAGGAATTATTGAGGAAGTTGGGAGAGTGGAGACCCTCATGGACAAGGTCGGGGGGATGAAGATGCAAATCCATGCCCCGAAGCTCTCTGCCGATCTGAAGGTAGGGGACAGTCTGGCGGTAAATGGGGTATGTCTGACAGTGACGGTGAAATCCCCTCCGGCTTCGCTGTCCTTTGACATTTCCCAAGAGACCCTTCGAAGAACCGGGCTGGGGTCTTTAAAGCGAGGGGATCCGGTGAATCTTGAACCGGCTTTAACCCTGGAAAAACCGCTGGGGGGGCACCTTGTCAGCGGTCATGTGGATGGGGAGGCGGTCCTCACCGATCTCAAACCGGTAGGGGAGATGGTGGAAATGACCTTTGAGGTGCCAGAGACCCTTGCGGGTTTGATGATCGAGAAGGGGTCGGTGGCCCTGGATGGAATTAGTCTGACCATCGCGTCTCTGGAGAAAAACACCCTGACTGTTGCCGTGATTCCTCATACTCTAAAACAGACCACCCTTGGGTGGAAAAAGATTGGCGATGCCCTGAACCTGGAAACGGATATGATCGGCAAATATGTGAAAAAATTTCTTGATCCCGCCGAGAATAAAAAAAAAGCATCACTATCCATGGACTTTTTAGCTGAACATGGATTTTTGGACTGATTTGGACTAAGGTAAGGGAAATAAATATAGAATATAATAGGGGAAGACGGGAGAGTTATCCCGTTTTTCCCGAAAGAGGAGATGGAACCATGCCATTCGCAACGGTAGAAAGAGCCCTGGAACTCATGCGACAGGGGAAGATGATCATCCTGGTGGATGATGAGGATAGAGAGAATGAAGGAGATTTGACCATAGCGGCGGAAAAGGTGACGCCGGAAGCCATCAATTTTATGGCAAAGTATGGCCGGGGATTGATTTGCCTTTCTTTGACGGAGGAGAAGGTTCATGCCCTGCAGCTTCCCATGATGAGTGCGAGAAACGAATCCCGTTTCCAAACCGCCTTTACCGTCTCCATTGAGGCACGGGAAGGGGTGACAACGGGGATTTCAGCCTATGACCGGGCCAAGACGATCCAAACGGCGATTGCAGATGATGCCAAACCGGAGGATCTTGTGACCCCCGGGCACGTGTTTCCCTTGAAGGCCCGACGGGGAGGTGTCCTGGTCCGTACCGGTCAAACAGAAGGATCTGTGGATCTGGCCCGGCTGG
>JALTIG010000256.1 GCA_027004185.1 bacterium
TGCGCAACGGGAAGCGCGCCATAAATCGGTCCAATCATTTGCGTCAGGCCACAGGGTTCAAAACTCGAGGGCATCAGGATAAAGTCAGAGGCCCCATACATCTTCCGTTCCAGTTGTTCGTCGTAATCACAGATGGCTACACGATCATGCAATTGGTGAAAATTAACAATGTCCACAAAATGCCCTTTAAACTCTCCATCCGCGACGAAGACGATCTCCAGATGCCGGTCCCAGTACTTTGACACCACATTATAAAGGATCTCCGCTAAAAGCTGACACCCCTTTTGAATCGGATCAAGCCGGGAAGGCCAAAAGAAAAGGGGAGCTGTATCATCTTCCATGAGCCCCAGGAGCTTTTGGATAAAATGTTTGTTTTTTCTTTTCGCTTGCACGAAGTTTTTCGCGCTGTAGCGAACAAAAAGCTTTCTGTCTCTGCTCGGAGCATAGGAAGGATCCGGGGCGTTCAGAATCCCAAATCCGCATCCCGCCTCCCACTTGTTACGCAGTTCTCTCTGGATCTGTGGTTCAACAAATGCGTGCCGGCCCTCAACAATCTCTTTTAAGAACGTGGGGCTGACTGTGTTGACAAAATGCGCCCCGAAAATGCCGCTCGTCAGAAAATCTACCTTGTTGTTTTCGCGGGTCTCTTCATAGTTCAAGGGCTGCCTCTCAAAGTACAGATTCTGCCAGAAGGAAGCGGCATCAATCCCACGATCCTCAATATGGGCCATGGTGGTTTTAACCGTATGGATATTATGAACCGTAAAAAGGGCGGGAATGCCCGTTTGCCTGGACGCGGCCGGTATAAGGCCCGTCATCCAATCATTACAGTGAATAAGTTCCGGCTTCACCTTCTGAATGATATTGTTGATAACCTCTCTTTGGAAGGCAAGGCTTAACTGAAGGTTGGTCCATCCATAGCCTGAATAGACACTTCGACGGTAGAAGAAGGCCCTGTCTTCCGCGAGATGAATCCGTTCTTTAGGGATGGTCCTTATGATTACATCCTGTTCTTTTTCCAGAATTGTATCAAGCTTATCACGGAAGAGTGTTCGATAATTCGGAATGGCCACATGAACATTGGCACCAAGGGAAAACAACGATTCAATCAGGGAAGCGGATACATCCGCCAGTCCGCCGGCCTTTGCGGTTAAATAATTTGCCAGGTTCCCCATACCCCTTGGGAGACGTGTTACCTCCGGCGTCACGATCAGGATACACGGGTTTTTACGATGGTTCACGTCGGCCCTCTCTTTATTAGCCTTGGACCCGTCAACTGTTTATGCCCAGGTAATAAATTCTGGAGCAAGCCGAATGAAGTCATCACCTTTGGGAACAACCCTTGCTGTGAAGCCATAACGCCCTGATAACTTACACGTAATGGAACAGCTGTACCGATAGGTGCCATTCCCCAGATTTTCCACAACAAACATCGACTCCGTTTGGCTTTGGTCTACCAGATTTAGAGATTTCAGGATGCCATAATAAAGCTCTACCTCAACTTCATCCGGATTCAGATCCCCCAAATGTACGATCGTGGTTGCCTGAAAGACATCGCCAATCTTGTACGGTCCCTTTTTCGCCTGGACTGGTTGTTCGATGTGAATTTTCTCCCACGAGGTACGCAACCGCTCACGCTGATTCTTCAGGTCTACTGCCTCCTTGGCATCTTCTGCTACCAGGGTTACAAACCTTTTCGCGATAGGCTCATAGTATCTCTGCTCATACTCCCTTACCATTCGATGGCTGGAAAAATTTCTCAAGGCCATCTTCATGGATTCTTTCATCATTCCTATCCATCGAGAGGGCATGTTACTTCCCTCTCTTTCGTAAAAACATGGGATAACATCATTCTCCAGGATATTATAAAGCGCTCGGCTTTCTACCTGATCCTGATATTTGGGATCGTTGTAATCTTCGCCTGCTCCAATACTCCACCCCCACTTTTCAGAATATCCTTCATCCCACCATCCATCCAGAATACTGACATTCAGAACCCCATTTAGGGCGGCCTTCATGCCGGATGTACCGCAGGCCTCCATAGGCCTTCTTGGGGTATTCAGCCAAACATCCGCTCCCGAGATCAGATAGCGCGCGAGATGGATATCGTAATCCTCGATGAAGACAAAACGGTGTCGGACCGACAGCCGGTTGGCAAATTGAATCAATGCCTTAATGACCTCTTTTCCCTCATTAT
>JALTIG010000257.1 GCA_027004185.1 bacterium
GATTTTTGAAATCATGGGTTATCCCCTTTGTTGTCGTTTTTCCAAACGAGATTTACATTCAACGCAGTAGATAGCGGTGGGTTTAACCTTTAAGCGTTGTGGGGATATAGGCTCTCCACACTCCTCGCAGATCCCATACGTTCCCTCCTCGATTCTCTCGAGGGCTCTGTCGATCTCGAGTAACTTTGCCCGATCGGCTTCGTTAAGACTTAAAAGTAACTGGCGGCTGGAAAGTTCCGAGGCCTCATCCCCAATGTCTGGAGTTCCGTCTTTGCCTAATTCATTAGATTCCTTCACAAGCTTTTCAATATTATTCAATATCTTTCTTCTTTCTTCCAATAACTGTACCTTATACTGCTCTAACTCTTGCTGATTCAACATATTCACATTCCCCCTTCTTCGCCCTCATTTTTTCTCTTCCTCTTCTATAGGTATTCTTGGCGCGTCGATCCACAGCCCCTCAAGGTCATAGTATGTTCTGATTGACTCCTGAAATATATGAATAATCACGTCTCCCCCATCAATCAAGATCCATTTTCCCTCTTTATAACCCTCCACTCCGAGAATCGTTTCATGACTGCGTTTCATGCGCTCATAAACAGCATCAGCGATCGCCTGAACGTGGCGGTCTGAACGTCCGCTGATGAGAAGGAAACAATCCGTAAAAGGGTTGACGCGGCCAATCTCAAGGATGGTAAGATTGAAGCCCTTTTTCCCAATGGCTGCCTCAGCTAAGTGAATTGCCTTTTCTATGGCCTTTTCAAATTCTTTGGGAGGAGGTGAGGTTTTTATCTTCATCCAAATATTATATTAACAAAAGAATAAGGAAAGATCAAATATGATTCATCAAAGGGTATGGCCTGCCTCTTTTAGAGTTTTGATAAAAACATTGACAGTTCTTTGGGAAGTTCCTAAAATGAATTTTATTATCAAGGGAGGTATGGAATGAGGGATGAAGTCCCAAGGATCGTCACGGATATTCCAAGTGAAAAGGCCAGGGAGGTTCTGAAGAAGGACAGTTGCTACATATCAGAATCCTACGCCCGCGGTTATCCCCTCGTGGTAACTGAAGGCGATAAGACTTCTTGAGGGTGGGCTGGTTGAAAACGCCCGTGTGGTGGGGTGGGACGTATCTCAGATCTGTCCTAAAGGACATGCAGAAAAGATTCGAGATGATTGGGGATATCCAAGGGCTTGGGCAGATGGTTGGTGTGGAACTACCCGGGATCGAGAGAAAAAGACCAAGGCCATTGAGGAACGCAACACCATTATCCAGAAATGCTTTGAAAGTGGGTTGCTGCTATTGGGCTGCAGGAAAACACCATTCGCATGATCCCGCCGCTCGTTGTTTCGAAGACCGGGGTGGATCATGCTTTAGCCATTTTTGAAGAGGTATTTACTGATACACACGTTAAGAGACGAAATTTTTGTGCCATGACAGAATGATTGATTGACTTTTGGCCTGCGTTCTATTAAAAATATTTATATAGAAGTGACTTAAAAACTCCTTCCTGCATGGAGGTATAAATGGCAGAGGCAAGTTTGATAGGTAAGAGAATGGTAAGGTCGGATTCTGTAGCGAAGGCGACGGGGCAGGCGTTATACACGGCGGATTTGAGGTTGCCCCGGATGTTAGTGGGGAAGGTACTGCGGAGCCCCTACCCGCATGCCCGCATTTTGCATATTGACATTGGGAAGGCGGAGCGGTTGAGGGGGGTCAAGGCGGTGATCACAGGTAGGGATGGGCATGGGGTCAAGTGGGGGGTGTTTCCTTACACACAGGATCATGACATGATTCCTACGGATAAGGTTCGGTATATAGGGGAGGAAGTTGCTGCCGTAGCTGCTGTGGATGAGGAGACCGCGTTAGAGGCTTTATCGCTCATTGACGTGGAGTATGAGGAGCTTCCTGCGGTATTCACCATTGAGGAGGCGATGAGAGAGGGGGCGCCGCTTATTCATGATCAGTACAAGAACAACATCAACGTGCATGTGCACATTGAGGTAGGGGATATTCAGAAGGCCTTTCGGGAGGCGGACATTGTACTGGAAGACACCTTTACAGCGGCGGGAGAGATGTATGGCATGTTGGAGCCTTATGCAGTGGTAGCCCATTACACCCCGGATGGGTATCTGGACATATGGATGCCCAATGCTGGGCCGCACGTGCGGGCCAGCATTGGGCATCCATATG
>JALTIG010000258.1 GCA_027004185.1 bacterium
TATCGAATCTCTACTTCATGCCGCCCCAGACAGAACTTGCGGTGCTCCTTGTGGAAAATTCCTCTCTTGATAGGGTCTTTTTCTGTAACTCTGGCGCAGAGGCTAATGAGGCAGCGATAAAACTTGCGAGAAAATATGCGCGTGAAACCTACGGGGAGGGGCGCAGTGAGATTATCACCCTCCAGGATTCCTTTCATGGAAGAACGATCGCAACCATTTCCGCCACGGGTCAGGCAAAGGTAAAGGAAGGGTTTGGACCCCTGCTGACAGGGTTTCATCAAGTTCCGGTTGGAGACTTTGATGCCTTGGAGCAGGCAGTAACTGACAAGACGTGCGCCGTGATGCTGGAGCCCATCCTTGGAGAGGGAGGGGTTGTGGTTCTGGACGATGCGTACCTGAGACAGGTTCGTGAACTGTGTACCAGGCAAGATATCCTCCTTATGGTGGATGAGATCCAAGTGGGGATGGGACGTACGGGAAGGCTATTTGCCCATCAGTGGGCGGGTATAGAGCCGGACGTTATGACGTTGGCGAAGGCCCTGGGTGGGGGACTTCCCCTTGGGGCGATGCTGGCAAAGGAAAAATACGCCCAGACCTTGGGAGCAGGAAGCCACGGCTCAACTTTCGGGGGTAACCCCGTGGCGTGCCGGGCGGGGCGGGTTGTTATAGAGACCCTGACCCGAGAGGGCTTTTTATCTCATGTCCAAAGGATGGGAGCGTTCATCCTAGAACATATCCGGCGGTTGAAGAGCCAGTTTTCTTTAATAGAGGAGATTCGAGGGCGGGGTCTCATTGTAGGGATCAAACTCTCAGTCCCCTGCAAAGAGATAGTGAACCGTGCATTTGAGAGGGGTCTTTTGATCAACTGTACCCAGGAATCGGTGATTCGACTGCTTCCCCCCTTGATTATTTCTGAAAAAGAAGTAGAAGAGATGGTTAATATCCTGACGGAGGTCTTAGGAGAGATGGCATGAAGCGGGATCTGGTCACTTTGTTGGAACTGAACCGTCAAGAGATCCTCCATATTTTAGATGAGTCGGCCCGCCTGAAGCACCTTAAGAAACGCGGTATTCCTCATCCGCTTCTTATGGGGAAAACCATCGCCATGATCTTTGAAAAGCCTTCGACCCGGACCCGGGTTTCGTTTGAGGTGGGGATTGCCGAGCTTGGGGCAACCCCTATCGTCCTGCATGCTGGAGAGATGCAGTTGGGACGGGGGGAAACTATTGAGGATACGGCATATGTGCTGTCTCGCTACGTGGACGGCATTGCGATTCGCGCTTACAGCCACCAGACGGTGGCATCGCTGGCAACTACCGCCTCAGTTCCTGTTATCAATATGCTAACGGATCTGACCCACCCTTGCCAGATTCTTTCGGACCTCTTCACCATTTTTGAGCGAAAGGGAACTGTAGAGGGGATCACCGTTGCCTACATAGGGGATGGTAACAATGTGGCCCATTCCTGGATTTTGGCAGCCAGCCGTCTCAACTTCACCCTAAAGCTTGGGTGTCCTGAGGGATATGAGCCTGATTCCGAGATTATGGTAGAGGCCCCTATGGATCGGGTTGCTCTCTATCATGAGCCGAGAGAAGCCGTGGAGGATGCTGATGTGGTCTATACGGATGTCTGGGCTAGTATGGGGCAGGAGAGAGAGGTGGAGAAACGCCTCAAGGATTTCGAAGGCTACCAGGTTACCCCCTCCCTTATGGCACTTGCAAGGAAGGATGCGGTTTTTATGCACTGTCTCCCGGCCCACCGAGGGCAGGAGGTATCGGCAGAGGTGATAGACGGACCCCAATCTATCGTGTTCGATGAGGCGGAAAACCGTCTGCACACTCAGAAAGCGATCCTTACCTTTTTGTTGTCTAGTTAGAAAAGGATGAACCCGGAAAATTGATGTAAAAAATACGGTAAGGGGGTAACATAACGTTTTAGATGCACAGGATAAAATCATTGGAAACGAGGTTCATGTTCTAAGGGATTGCTTTTATCGAGTTTTCAGTCTGGAGCTCGAGGGATTTAGTTCCTAAAACGAGGAGATGAGGACATGTCAAACAAGGTCAAAAAGGTAGTGCTTGCCTATTCCGGAGGGCTGGATACTTCCGTTATTCTGAAATGGTTGATGGAAACCTATGACTGTGAGGTTATCGCTTTTGCCGCTGACCTGGGCCAGGGGGAAGAGTTAACGACTCTTGAGGAAAAGGCAAAAGAGACGGGGGCTAGCAAGGTTTATATCGAGGATCTTCGAGAGGAGTTTGTCCGAGACTTTATCTTCCCGGCCCTCCAGGCAAACGCCATTTACGAGGCTACCTACCTGCTTGGAACCTCAGTCGCACGTCCCCTCATAGCTAAACGCCAGATTGAGATTGCCCATCAGGAGGGTGCCGATGCCGTGGCCCATGGAGCTACGGGAAAAGGGAATGATCAGGTTCGCTTTGAGCTGACATATCTGAGTCTTGATCCGAATATCCGGGTCATTGCCCCCTGGAGGCAGTGGTCATTCCGATCCCGGAGCGACCTGATTGCGTATGCGAAAGACCGGGGAATCCCGGTACCGGTGACAAAGGAAAAGCCGTATAGCAGTGATCGGAACCTTCTGCATATCAGCTTCGAGGGAGGGATTCTGGAGGATCCATGGGCAGAGCCCCCGGAGGATATGTTTGTGATGTCGGTTTCACCGGAGGCCGCTCCGGACACGCCTCGCAACCTTATGATCTCTTTTGAATCAGGGGTCCCCGTGGCTATAGATAGGAAGCGGCTTTCGCCAGCTGCCTTGCTGGAGACCTTGAATAGGATTGCGGGGGAAAATGGCATCGGTCGCGTGGACATGGTGGAGAATCGTTACGTGGGGATAAAATCGCGAGGGGTATACGAAACGCCTGGTGGCACAGTACTCCATATCGCGCATCGCGCGATGGAATCCATTACCCTTGACAGGGAGGTCATGCACCTAAAGGATGCCTTGATGCCTAAGATTGCGGAGCTAATCTATTATGGTTACTGGTTCGCTCCGGAGATGGAGGTTCTGAGGAAGGCTGTCGAGGAGACGCAAAGGAACGTAACAGGAGATGTCCGCTTAAAACTATACAAGGGGAACTGCATGGTGATGGGGCGCCGCTCCCCTTATTCCCTTTACAGCGAGGATTTCGCTACCTTTGAGGCAGATCGGGTGTATCGACAGAGCGACGCGGAAGGGTTTATCCGCCTGAATGCCCTGAGGCTTAGGATCCGAAGGATGATGGAAGAAAAAGGTCATAGGGGGTAGATTCGCATGATTCCCAAATACGTACCTGAAGAGCTGGAGACCACCTGGCAGAAACGTTGGGAAGAGAATAAACTGTTTCATGTGGCGGAGGATCCGTTAAAAAAGAAATTTTATCTTCTCGAGATGTTTCCCTATCCATCGGGTAAGATTCACATGGGACATGTGAGAAACTATTCCATCGGTGACGTGGTTGCACGATTCTTGAGGATGCGTGGGTTGAATGTCCTACACCCTATGGGGTGGGATGCCTTTGGCATGCCGGCGGAGAACGCGGCCATTCAACATGGGGTGCATCCAGCGGAATGGACCTACCAGAATATTGATACCATGCGTTCCCAATTGAAACGCATGGGGTTCAGTTATGACTGGGAGAGGGAGCTTGCAACCTGTGATCCAGAGTATTACCGATGGGAACAGCTTATTTTCCTCAAGATGTATGAAAGGGGCCTGGCTTACAAGAAGAAATCATTCGTCAACTGGTGCGAAACTTGTCAAACGGTCCTGGCGAATGAGCAGGTGGAGGCGGGAAGATGCTGGCGTTGCCATCAAGAGGTTACTACAAAGGAGTTGGAGCAGTGGTTTTTTAGGATTACCGCCTATGCCGATGAGCTGCTGGAATATTGTGACAAGCTCCCCGGTTGGCCCGAACGGGTTCTGACCATGCAGAAAAATTGGATTGGTAAGAGCCACGGAGTGGAGGTAGATTTTCCCATCGAGGGATGGAATGAGGTTATCAAGGTCTTTACCACCCGGCAAGACACACTCTTTGGGGCTACCTTTATGAGTCTGGCGCCGGAGCATCCCCTGGCCCTGAAGCTTGCGAAACAAACCCCGCAGTTTGAGGCAGTCAAAGATTTCGTGGAACGAACGAAACGTCAGGACAAGATTGTGCGATCCTCCGAGGACCTGGAAAAGGAAGGGGTATTTACGGGAGCTTATTGTCTCAATCCCCTGACTGGATGGGAGATGCCCATTTATGTGGCAAACTTTGTGCTGATGGAGTATGGGACCGGAGCAGTGATGGCGGTTCCTACCCACGATCAACGCGACTTTGAGTTTGCGAGAAAATATCATCTTCCCATGGTGGTGGTGATCCAACCTAAGGGAGAGACCCTCGATCCGGAAACCATGGAGGCGGCCTATACGGGGGAAGGTATCCTTGTCAATTCTGGGCCATTTAATGGGCTCCCCAATCGAGAAGCCATGGAGATGATTGCCGAGTACCTGGAGGGAAAAGGGATCGGGAAACGTACAGTTCAATACCGTCTTCGGGACTGGGGTATTTCTCGACAGCGTTATTGGGGAGCTCCCATTCCCATTATCTACTGTGAACACTGCGGGATCGTCCCCGTACCAGAGCGGGACTTGCCTGTTATCCTTCCCTTAAACCTGAAAGTGGGCCAAGATGGTCAATCACCTCTGCCAAGGGACCCTGCCTTTTATCAAACCACCTGTCCGCAATGTGGGAAGCCTGCCCGGAGAGAGACTGACACGATGGATACCTTTGTAGAATCGTCTTGGTACTACGAACGCTACGTCTCCCCCCGTTATGACGGGGGGATGTTTGATCCGAAGGCGGTGAAGTACTGGCTGCCGGTGGACCAATACATCGGGGGGATTGAGCATGCCATCCTCCATCTGCTTTATTCCCGTTTTTATACCAAGGTCCTAAGAGACTTTGGATATGTAGACTTTGATGAGCCGTTTACGAATCTTTTGACCCAAGGCATGGTTATCAAGGATGGAGCGAAGATGTCCAAGTCAAAAGGAAACGTGGTGGATCCAAATTACCTTATCGAAAAATATGGGGCGGATACAGCTCGCCTTTTCAGCCTTTTTGCCGCGCCCCCAGAGCGTGACCTGGATTGGAGTGATCAGGGGGTTGAGGGGAGCTACCGGTTCATCAACCGTGTCTGGCGGCTTGTCATGGAAAACTTGGGAGTCCTTACAGGGCCCGCACGTGCAATAGGGTCAGATAGGGACTCGCAGATCCTGCATCGGAAGACCCACCAAACCATTCGCAAGGTGACAGAGGACCTCACGAGATACCATTTTAATACCGCTATAAGTGCCATCATGGAGCTGACCAACGCTGTTTACGGGATGTTGCCGCTGAAGGAAGAAATGGTTGGGGCGTTTCAGGAAGCGATTCGCGAAATTCTTATCCTGTTGTCACCCTTTATTCCTCATGTCACGGAGGAACTCTGGCACCGGACGGGGCATACGAATTTTCTTTTAAATGAACCGTGGCCGGGATTTGATCCGGAGGTAGCGCGTGAGGAAGAGGTCACAATCGTGGTCCAGGTCAATGGAAAACTTAGGGACCGCTTGATTCTTTCGAGAGATGCAAGTAAGGAAGATGTGGCGGAGATAGCTATGGGACGGGAAAAGGTTAAAAGATACCTTGAAGGAAAAACAATTCGGAAGTCCATTTATGTCCCGGGAAGGCTTCTTAACCTCGTCGTAGGTTAGGGGTTGGTATTTTATCTTGTCATTTTGGATAAGGTGTGATAGGGAAAAATAATCTGGGAGAGAGTATATGGATAGACGAAGGCGTATGCTTTTTGAGACTCTTTTAGTTCTTTTTGTCGTTTCTCTTCTTTCGGGATGTGGATATCATTTCAAGGGGAAGCAAAACAACCTCCCCAAGGATATCAAAACCATAGCGATCCCCATTTTCAAGAACGATACGACAGAAACCAATATAGAAAATTACTTTACGAATGCTCTAATCGCCCAGTTTGTCAGGGGTAAAGAACTTAAGTTAACCGATGTCAAGCACGCAGATGCTGTCGTCTATGGTGTCCTAACGGAATTTCATGATGATACCCTCACTTATGTGAATGGGGGGCGTGTTTCCCAGTACCGGGTTACGCTCGTGGCTAAGGTTACCCTTGTAAGGGCCAGAACAGGAAAGGTTATCTGGCGGGCCAACAGGTTGTCAGATTTTGCAGACTATGATGCCTCGACCGACACCGTTGTGAACGAAGCAAATAAAAGGGAAGCCATTCAGAAGGTGGCCAAGTTGCTGGCGGAAATCATTCATGACAGGATGCTTGAAAATTTCTGATGGGGAGCGGTGTAGAGGGGGGGAGACATGTTGACATGTCTCCCCCCTTGTATAAGGGATGGTAATAGAAAGTAAACCAGGAAACTTGATGTCGTTCCTCTCTGAGCAGAAGGAGCATCCCCCCGTCATATTTCTGTCGGGGCCAGATATCTATACACGCAACACCCTGATTGCGCAAATACTTGAGAGATATTTACCAGGCGAGAGGAACAAGGTGTTTGGGTTGGAGGAGGTAGAGGCTTCGGAAACAGACCCTATACAGTTGCTGAATGATTTGAGGATGCTTCCTATGGGGCAGTCTTTAAAGGTTGTGGTCATTAGGCGGTTTGAACTTGTATCCACCTCTGTTCAAAAGGAA
>JALTIG010000259.1 GCA_027004185.1 bacterium
TTACCTCACCTTGTCGAAATTTCAAAGGGCTCGAGGCAATTTAAGAGCTCACCCGATTCCTGGCGGCCACCTTGGTCTCGAGGCTGGAGGAGCTGAAACAGGCCTGTTGTGAAGTAAAAATTGGAGAAACATCGAAGAAACGAGGCGAAGAGAGAAGGGGAAAGGCCAGACCCGAGGATTTGAGAAAAGAGATCCCCCAAGCCTGGAGAGAGGGCTTCAAGAACGCGGGGTACGGGGAGGAGAGCTTTACTCCCTCTGAATGAGATTGAAGAGAAACCTGGGGACCTTTGGACCTGGAATGAAGACACGACCGGGCGGGGACTTATTGCTCTGAAGATTGTTCCTGAAAACCAAAGTGACCTTCACGATGAAACGAGCAATCCTCTTAAGCAGGACGACAATAACGGCAAGCTGGGAAGTGATCCCGGCATTATGGATCCCCCGGATCTTCGGCTTGCGAAGAATACAGAAATCAGCCTTTGCAGAGGAATTGGTCCTCTCGGAAGCAGATCGAATGGTTTTCAGCTTTTGATACCGGTATGTCCCTCTGATGACTTCGGAAATGAGACGAGGGAATTGCTTGATGGAGACATGCTTCGGGAACCCATGATAGTTGATCCAGTAAGGGCAGTCTGTTGCATACCTGATGAGTGCCGGATCCTTTGAGGAGACACATTGCCGCCTGCAACTGAAACTCGCCCGCTTGGTAGTGAAGTCGAATCCATTGGGGCGCATGAGGACACCACAGGGAGCATATGGCCACCCGTTCTGATCATAGCCTCGCTCTTTCAAGGCCGCTGAGGACCGGTTCTCATTCCTGGGGTTGTAGTCAATAATCGGGATGGCCCCGTGAGCCCTGGAGAACTGATAATTGTGGAGTTCGTCATATTTTGCATCAGCCAGATCTATTTTTGATGATCTACCGTGGTGCTGAAAAAGCTGCTCTTTGACAGGAATAAATTGGTTGCCCTCCTGGGCATTCCCGGCAATGGTGAGACAGGCGACCGGGAGTTCAATCCCAAGAGAGAGCTCAATGGAGGTACCGATCACCGCATTGAACCCAAAGATTTTCTGCTTGCGACTTGGATTTTGTGGATTTCTCCTGACCCCGATCCTGGCATCCGGATCTGCCGGCAGCTTGGGACACCGGAAGAAAAAGGAATCCGTATTGGGATTATCTCCCAGAACGATCTTGGTAAGGACGCCTCTTTTGATAACAAGATCAAGGCCTACATCCTGGAGCTCATTTTGGAGACCAAAGACCTGGTTCAGCACGCTGGGCTTTTCCGGTTTTGCTTCTACAAGGGAAAGGGCCAATACCTCTACCCGTGGCCGTTTTACCTCCTCCGGGAAGTTGGGTGAGGGACAGTCCACCTTGATGCGGATCTCTTTTCCAGGAACGAGATGCTCCGGATTATTGAGCCGGTACAAAACCCTTCGACGTACGTTCTCGATAATGCCCTTGAACTCAATGGAGGTGCACTGCTCACAAAAATACGTACAGCCTTTATACCGGGCATGAGTAGGGAAAAGGGTGCCATCAATGGTGAGGATTTTGTAGGAAAGGAAGCCCAGAAGATCTGCAATCTCCACCAGGACATGAAAGATATCATTGTAAAGCTTTTCCCCCAGCCGTTCTTTGAAATTGGTAAAGGTGGCCTCACAGGGGATATGGGGATAGCGGAGACCGGCATATAATCGAAAATGTTTTCCCCAATCCCTGTCCTGGAGGATTTTCAAAAACGTTTTCATGTCGGGATATTTTTCAAGGAAACAGAAGAGCTGGCAGAGAAAAAGACTGACGGGGTCATAGGCAAAACCAAAAGCGGAATACCTGCAGGCCACAATGGAACGGATAAAAGAGAAGTCTACCAGGGAGGAAACGAACCGGGACAAACCACCCACAATACGCCCATCAGGATGAATCTTGATGTAGCGGCGATTGTAGTGATACTCCGATAACCAGAAGACTGTTGGTTTGGGGAAAGGGTGGTTGTATTTGGCGTTGATTCGGAAATGGATACGGTTGAGTTTTTTGACGACATTACCCAGGTAAAAGGAGGAGATGTTCCTGGCTCCCTGGGCTTTTTTCGAATGGAGGTTATGTATCCTCTTTTGCACGTGAATCGAGTAAAGCAAATGTATTGGGTGCAATTCGTTTAAAGATTTGCCCTCTTTTGACCTTTTTT
>JALTIG010000260.1 GCA_027004185.1 bacterium
TGGCCTATTCTTAGTACAGATATCATCCTAAAGAGGATAGTCAAATATTTAAAAAATCTATAGTTTTTCTTTCAAGATTTTGTCTATTTTTTTCTCTATATCTACAGAACCTTTGGATTTTTGTCCGTTAGATGAATAGAGTCTATCTATTTTGTTTTCCACAGTTGATACATTTTCCCATTCTGTTCTTGGAGGAGTTTGTAATCTATTAGTTCTTTTTTTTCCAGTGTAATCTTCAGAGTATAATACATCATAATAATCTGTATCTGTATTTTTAGGAATAGAGGATGACTGAATGTCGTTAAATTTCTTCTTGGCCCTATCAGTATCTTTAACCTGCTTATTTTCTTCATCCTTAATTTCCTTCTTATTCTTGAACAAACGATCAAATATGCCCATATGCATCACTTTACAAGATAAAATAGATGAAAGGAATTGATAAATCTTTCCTTAAAATGAAAGTTTTTTATTGAGAAGGTTATTTTTGTATAATAATAGGGCTTATAGTCTAGCGGCTATGACACCACCCTCACACGGTGGAGATCGCCGGTTCGAATCCGGCTAAGCCCACTCCACTCATAAGGAGAAAAACAGTCAGGTTGACCCCATTTTTGGCGTTGACCTGTTTTTTCGCCATTCTCCCACTAATATATTTTTATTTATATTATGTGGTTTGAGAGCGAGATTAAACAGATAGATTTATCTATAGTTTTGAAATAACTTGAATTGTGCCCCGGTAGTGTAGTGGCCCATCATCCGAGCCTGTCGAAAACCCTTTTTACAGGGTTTAAAGAGAGCTCGGGACCCGGATTCAAATTCCGGCCGGGGCGTATTATTTTTACAAAATTACAAAAACATTTTTAATCTCAGTATATGTTCTTAATTTACAATGTCTGGGATAAAAATAAACTGTAAACACTGCAGAAAGGATATTACAATCACATCTAACCCATCTGATAAACCAACTAAGTATTATTGTGTTCTAAACAAGATGGAAAATGGAGAATGTCCAGACAACTGTGAATGGTTTATTCCAAAGAAGATGTATGTAGTTTAGAAGTTGCGCATATAATAATAAGGAACCGTAAATCTTTCATGAAGAAAAATCTCTTTTTAAATCTCAATGCGAGACATAGATATACCGATAGAATTTTTTATTACCAAAACCAAAATTATAGATGTTATAGATGATCAAAAAAAGGATAATTTAACCATATGGTACTTTTTGATGAAATGAAAATGCGAATGGTTTGACAGCGAACCAAGAGTCCCTGACTTTCAAGCAGTGGAGTTTACCGCAGTTGACTCCCGAAGGAATCAACCTTGGCTCTCCACCTAGGCCAGAGATTCAAGCCCTCAAACGAGGGTAACCTTCCCGTGAGCTCGCGCACCACAGTACCAGAAAGTACATGGCAGGCTTAACTTTCGTGTTCGGGATGGGAACGAGTGTTTCCCTACCACTATGGCCGTCAAACCATCACTTGTAAGTCGCATACGCAATCTGTTTAACGTTAAGCCAGTATGGGCTGTTAGTAGCTGTGAGCTGAACGGGTCGTTACCTTCCCGCTTACACTCCAGCCCTATCAAACGAGTCTTCTACTCGTGCCCTATGATGCCTCGTCTTGGGGTAGGCTTCCCGCTTAGATGCTTTCAGCGGTTATCCTTTGTAGCGTGGCTACTCGGCATTGCCCTATCGGACAACCGATAAACTAGAGGCTATAGACCCCTGTTCCTCTCGTACTAAGGGATCTTTCCCCTCAGGCATCAACGCATCCAGAAGATAGCAACAAACCTGTCTCACGACGGTCTAAACCCATCTCACGATCCCTTTTAATGGGCGAACAGCCCCACCCTTGGCAGCTGCTGCACCGCCAGGATAGGGAGAGACGACATCGAAGTAGCAAGCCTCCAGGTCGATGTGGGCTCTTGCTGGAGACAACTCAGTTATCCCCGGGGTAACTTTTCTGTTATCAACCACCCCTACAAATGAGGTTGGTTGGTTCGCTAGGCCTTGCTTTTGCAACATGGATTGTTGTTGGGCCAATCCATGTAAAGTCGCCTTTTGCCCTTGCACTCTACGGGAGATTTCTGACCTCCCTGAGGCGACCTTTGGGCGCCCTTGATATCTTTTCGAGGGCGTGGCGCCCCACCCAAACTGCCCACCTACCAGTGTCCTCTATGCA
>JALTIG010000261.1 GCA_027004185.1 bacterium
CTGTGCCTTGGGAAAGCGCAAAAGCCCAAGGCGCAGGTTACCCGACACGCTGAAATCTGAGAATATCTCCCGTCCTTGAGGCACATATCCGATACCTGAAAGGGCTATCTGATGGGTAGGTAAACCTATGATTGGTTTGTCATCAACCACTATACTCCCAGCTCTTATCCTTACCAGTCCCATAATGGCCTTCAAAAGCGTGCTTTTACCCATTCCATTGCGCCCCATAAGGGCCTTGATTTCCCCACGTTTTACGGAAAGTTCAACCCCCTGAAGAACCAAGCTTCCCCCATAAGAGGCTTCCAGACCTTCAACATGAAGCATTAATGACGCCTCCCAAGGTATATATCGTGAATCTCTCTGTCTTCCTGAATTTCATCATAAGCTCCCTCACGAAATACGGCCCCTTTGTACATAACTGTCACCTTTAAAGCCACCTCCTTTACAAAGCTCAAATCGTGCTCGATAACCAGGATGCTTATGTTGGTCTCTTCAGAAATCTTTTTGATGAGCTCAGCGGTAAGTTTAGTCTCAGTTACCGTCATGCCGGCGGTGGGTTCATCCAGCAGCATGAGGCTCGGACGGCTGGCCAGAACCATGCCTATCTCCAGCCACTGTTTTTGACCATGCGCAAGGTTTTTTGCCAATTCACCCGCCTGGTCAACCAGATTCACGCGCCTCAGGTGCTCCATAATCTCAGCATTTACATTCCTTGAAAGTTGGGTTCGTCCAAAAACAGACGGTTTGGCACGCGCATAGTACGGAATCCTCATATTCTCGAAAACCGTCAGTCCCTCGAATATAGATGGCACCTGAAACTTTCTGCAGATCCCGAGTTGGCTGATATCGTGAACCGCCCAGCCGGTAATGTCCGTACCCATAAAAATGACGTGCCCGGAACTCGGCTTCAAGTTACCGGTAATAAGGTTAAAAAAGGTTGTCTTTCCACACCCATTCGGCCCTATAATGCACCGAAGCTCACCTTTCCCCAGTTTTATATCCACATTGTCTACTGCAATGAGGCCCCCGAATCGCTTGCTCAAACCCCTTGTCTCTAAGATAAAATCCATATGCTAGTTCCCTCCCATAGGGAAATGATACACGTTCAAAAGCCTCAGGTTTCTGCTTGGTAGAAAAACAACCCCCCTTAAAATAAAGTTGAATGCGTTTACAAAAACTACTGCGCTAACTTACTACATTTTTCCTTACACCCATCGTGATATTACGAGTTTCTCATCCATGAACATCCGTATGGAAGCCATCCGGGACTTGGCGGTTCCAACGAACGATTCCCGCCTGGAACCGAGTGGGAAGAAGGCATAAGGTTGGGCCACAGCCACGTTGACAGCCACGTTTCCCGTGTTGACCTCACGGATGAATTTTCGCGCGTTCTTGCCATTCTGTGTCATGATGCATGCAGAATGTCCCAGATTTGTTTTCGTATTGATCCACTCGATGACCTCATTCAGATTGTCTGCCCGAATAAGGGATGCCACAGGACCAAAGGCCTCTGACTTGGCAGACTCCATATCAATGTTTGCATTTTCGAGGATGGTAGGGGCGAGAAAGTAACCATTTGGATAGCCGTCAACCTTGGGATTGCGACCGTCGAGAACTATCCTGGCTCCTTCGCCAAGCGCCATCTCAATCCACTTCTCGACCCTCTCCTTCCCTGCTCGGGTAGTCAGAGGTCCAAGATCTGTTTCTTCATCCAGACCATATCCAAGTTTCATGCTGGCAGCGGCCTGTTTAAATTTTTCTTTCATTTCATCATAGATCTCCCCAATAATAATGACATTGTCCGAACCAAGGCAGCGCTGTCCCGTCATTCCGAAGCATGCCCTAAGGAGCCACTGGGCTGTCTGGTCCAGATCGGCGTCTGGCATAATGACTACATGATTTTTTCCATTTCCATTGATGGATGAGGTCTTCTTTAATCTGCCACACATTTCGAAAAGCTCATGTCCTGCCCGGTTGGATCCTATGAACCCTACTCCCTTGATCTCCGGCTGGATGAGAATCTCTTTGTTGATTTCACGCCCCCCATGAATGAGGTTGATGACGCCATCCGGAACCCCAGCCTCCTGGGCAACCTTGATGATGACTTCTGCCGCAACAGGGGCCTGGCGGCTCGGGCTGACGACGACTGTGCATCCCGCAGCCATGGCATAAGGAACAAATGAAGACCAGGCATGCATCGGGATATTCCCAGGTGTGATAATAAGAAAGGGCCCCAAGGGTTCCCAGATGAGGTATTGATCGATGCCACTGGCAACCTGGTCGATATGTTCGTTGCGCCTTGGCATACCGTAGAGGGCCGAACAGGCTGATTCGATGTTTTCTATGACACGCCGAACCGATCCCCTCGCCTCACCAATGGTCCTGCCATGATCCTGTGTCAGGATACGGCAAAGTTCGTCGTAATGCTCTTCAAACTTGGAGCGTAGGTTAAATAGGATTAATGCTCTGTCCCGGAGGGGAAGATCTTTCCATGTTTGAAATGCCTTGCTTGCCGCTTCAACCGCCGCGCGCGCTTCTTCCCTCGTAGCAGTGGGAAATTCAGAAACGACCTCGCCTGTGGCAGGGTTAGTGTTTTCATGAAGCTGGGTCGATTTTGATTCCAGCCACTGCCCGTTAATAAAGAGTTTTTGTCTCCCATAATGCTTCTTTACCTCTGGAAGTAACGCCATAAAATTCTCCTTTCCTATGTGTTTTGGATAGTTTAAAGGAATAATCCTGCTCAGTAGTGACCTTGTAAGGAACAGAATTGGCAGTTAGTAAGGTTTTTTCAAGCAATAAGAACTGTTCCAAGATAGATAAATCTCCTTTTGGAACGCCTGCCTATTGTTCTCTCTAAAAACTTCCATTCCAAAAAGTTTATTTAAATATTATTTAAATTCCTATAATATATTTCAACTTTTGTCAAGTAAAATTTTCTTGACCCAGACCCGCATGATGGAAAAAAAACGAAACGGACTTTCTCTTTCATCCTTTCATGTCCTTTTAATGAACCCAACCCGTTCGGTGAGACAGAGTAGTTTTGAGGTGCCAGCTTTTTCCTAACCTTTCCAGAACCACCGCCCCATCACGGCGCAGGTCGATTGCCCGCTTGAGGATTACGCGTCTTCGTCTCTTACGAGAGCATGGATAGGTGACAATCCAGGTGCGGTTGCATGACAGGTTATAAGGGGAAGGAAGGTTTCCTCCATCAGGGGTGATGAACATATTCACTGGACCGAATTTAAGGGAGGGGGAAAAGGATTTTCTTGTTGTTAAAAACGTTATCGCAAGATGCTGAAAGGTTAGAAAAACGGCAGATAGTATACCTTTTCTATTATTCACTCGGGTTTCAAGACGAATTGTAGGGGGTGGCGATGAAGGGGATACTGGAAGCTGTCGCCATTTTGTAGGGGGCATCTTGTTGCCAAGTTCCGTTTTCAGGGCATAAAGCACCGAAGGGGGACCCAAAAGGCAGCCTGGGGACCAGTATCTAACGAGTGAAACGACGGTCCGGAGGTTAACCGGTTCATCGTTGGCAACTACAAGGGCCTTGATTTTCCGGATTCTTTCATGCAGCAAGTAGGGGAGAAGAACCCATCTGGCGTCATCACGATATGGGCTGCCTCCTAACCCATTACAGATCAAGGAAGCTTGCCCATCCTTCCGAGATATGGCGAGATAGGTCCCCTTTTTGACACTAAAAACCGTGATCTTAGGTTTCATATTGATGTGGGTAAGTACAGAGGTAACCACAAGGAACCCCATGCATCCGGCTGCCAGGAAGGCGTTCCGTTTGCGTGCCTCTTGGTTTTTTGACCCGAACATGAGGACGAGAAAAATAAACATGCCGTAATATAAAATGATTTCAAACCATCGGGGTGGAAACACAGTGATCTTTGAATAGGGGAATTTTGAAAAAAATCTGAAAGTTTGGACGAGTCCCATGATAAGAACGCCATCAAGTTTTAGCAAGACCGTTGCGATGGAACCTGAAAAGGGATATATGATCAGACTGGTTAAACCAATGGGAAGCATCACAAAAGCTACGTAAGGAATCCCAAAGAGATTGGCAAGGATAGCCAACGGGCTTGTTTGATGGAAATGATATGTGGCTATAGGAAAGGTCCCTGCCATGGCGAGCAGGGTGAGAAGGAATGTCGTGGCTATCCACGAAAGGGTCTTTTTGAAGGGGCTTTTTTCTTCTTGTTGGATCCCACCGTTTTTATAATTTTTTCTATAGCCTAACCCTAGGAGAATGCCTCCCACAGCCGCAAACGTCAATTGGAAAGAGGTAAAATACGCAGCCTGAGGCTGAAAAAAGAGGATCAAAAAAGCGGCAAGGAGAAGGATATCCGTAAGCCTGGAGGTCCTTCGGAAGAACAGAACAGCAAGAAATGCCCCTGCCATGATAAAGGCACGGATCGTTGAGATGCGTCCCCCTGTCAAGACGAGATAAAACAGCAGACACGCAAAGGTTAAGCCTGCCGTAATTCTTTGGATGTCCACATAGAGAAATATTTTTGGGAAAAACGACAGCAATCGCCGAATGAGAAGAAAGAGAAAAACCGAAACGATGCCAAGATGCAACCCAGAAATAGCGATGAGATGGGATGTGCCGCAATGTACAAAGGTTTCCCGAATTGAGGAGGGGACCTGCCCACGGTAACCGATGAGGAAAGCTGAGGCCAAGGCATTGTATGGAGAGGGGATGGTAGAGGTAATCCACCGGTTTAGGTGCTGGCGAAGCCGGTCGATCAAACCTTGCCAACCTGGTGAGCTTCCTGTTTTTATAACCACAAGACGGGAAAAATCATGTATATGTGCCGTGGCATAAATCCGGCGCAGGGCAAGAAAACGATCATAGTCAAATGAATAGGGATTTGCAGGGGGACGGATCTTTGAGATGGTGCTCACGAATCGGATAACATCTCCCACATATAGGGTCTGGGTATAAGGCCCATACACTGTGACTCTCAACCTCCCACAGGCAGGGATGCGATGCTGATCATGTGTGAGAAGGCCCCGAACCTTCACTGTAAGGTGGGATTGCGTGAGGCCAGGATCAAAAGGTGCTTGAATAACCCCCTCGATGATCCAGGTTTTTCTCCCCGAGAAATGTACCACATGGTTGCTCGGAAGGACCGGGTGAATCAGGATATGAACGGAAAAAAAGGCGACAAGTAAACATCCTGTCACGCATAAGAAGGCCTTTTTGGACAGATGAATCCATTGCCGAGCTAAAGCCGCCGTAAGAAGAGTGAAAAACGCGAGGGTGACAGAGATGGCATCCCTCGTTTGTTCCAAGCCGCCGGCTGTTGCCCCTGTAAGGAGGCTTACCACGTATGGAAGCAAGGGAAGGGAGAACAGTCTAAGTGGATTTCGTGTCATCTATCGGGATAATAGTCCGTGGGGAAGAGGGGGTGATGGGTTTTTGAAACTGTTTTTCCATCCTTTTTAAATGTTGCCGCACCTGGCGGATGATTTCTTCTACGAAATGGTTCATCTCCTCCTGCATCTGTTCCATCTTTTGTCGCATTTCGAGTATAACCTCTGCGCCCGCAAGGTTTACGCCAAGATCTTCCCTTAGGCGCCGGAGCATTATCAGCCTTTCAATATTCTGTCGTGTATATCGCCGTGTTCCACCCTCTGTGAAAAAGGGCTCCAAAAAACCTTCCCGCTCATAGTATCGTATCGTTGAAGGACTGATCCCTAATTCCCTTGCTACGAATCCTATGGTATAAGTTTCTTCTATGCTTTGGGCTCTCTTTTCACCACTCATGATCTCACCTTCGGCAAGAGCGTTGAAAGCTCCTCAAACAGTTTTTTTACCCGATCATTTACGTGTTGTGGAATCACAACCTCTACTTCAACATATTGATCTCCTTTCTTATTACCCTTGAGGGATTTGATGCCCTGCCCCGCCAGGCGGAATTTCTTGCCATTTGGTGTTCCAGGTGGGATTTTCATCTTGACTGTTCCGCCGATTGTGGGAACCTCAATGCGCCCGCCCAGGACCGCCTCCGGAATAGAGATCGGGACTTTGCAGTAGAGATCGCTCCCTTTACGTGTAAAGATTGGGTGAGGTCGCAATTGGATTTCAATGTAAAGATCCCCGGGCGGACCTCCATTTATCCTGGGTTCCCCCTTCCCCGCCAGCCGAATCTTGGAACCTTGGTCCACCCCTGGCGGGATCTTGACGGAGATGCGTTCTGTTTTTCGCTGCCGCCCCGTTCCCCCGCAGGCGGCACAAGGTGTAGAATTGATGCGTCCCGTTCCCTGGCACGTAGGGCAGGTTTGTTGGACAGGGATTCCAAAACCGGTCATCTGTATCCGACCGCTTCCACCACAGTTCGGGCACGTCTCCCATTTTCCCGATGGGCTAACACCGGTGCCACCGCAAACGGTACAAGGAACCTCGTGATCTAATGTGATCTCAGTGCGTGTTCCCCGGATGGCATCCATGAAATCGACCCACATTTTGTAATACACATCCTTTCCCTTTCGAGGAGTCGATGGACCGGTTCCATAGGGTGCACCGGTTTCCTCCATGCCGGGACCTTCCCCGAAGATATCCCCGAAGAGATCACTTAGATCTATGTGGGTGAACCCAGTTCGAAATCCCCGCCCTCTGGTGCCCATACCAAACCCTGCACCGGGGCCTGTTCCCCGCTGTTTGAAAAAGTCACTGAAGTCGAAGGAATCACGTGTGTCGTATTCTTTCCTTGTTTTAGGGTCACTCAATACTTCATACGCTTCGGAAATTTCCTTGAATTTTGCCTCGGCTTCCTTGTTGCCAGGGTTCACATCTGGGTGGTATTTTCTTGCCAGCTTCCGAAACGCCTTTTTTATCTCATCCTGTGAGGCGTCTTTTTTAACCCCAAGGATTTTGTAATAGTCTTTCTTCGCCATGTGCTACCTCAAAATTGGAATATTTGTTGTCCAAACTATATATAATCTAATGCTCTACCCTTTATACGTCAATCGGTACAACAGATCGGGGGACTCGAATGATATAAGAAATAAAAAATTTCCAGATTAGATAAATTTAATCCTTGTTTAATCTTCTTTTAATTTTGGTTTGTTATATTATTAATAGAAAAAGTAAGTGGGGAGCAAAGTTGTACTATAAGATTATATTGGAAACGGGACACATGGGGGCCGGGAAAGGCCTTGAAAGGGTTCAGTACTGCCAGGGAAAGGATATCCTTTCCATGTTTTATAAGGCCCATGATTTCCCTCGGGTTAAGAGAAAGGAGCATCGGCGGGGGATACTCCAGATCGAACAGATTTCCAGGCTGGAATATGAACGGGGCCTTCGAAGACTCGGCCACTCTTCAGGCTCTGGTTACGACTTGATTTAACTCCAATCTTCGGGTGCCATACATCGGGGGCATAAGAGGCCCCGTATCTTTTTTGTGTAAAATTTGATATCAGTTTAAAGAGAAATCCATCCTACAAGGCAGGATCAGGGATAATAATTCCATGTACTTATGTTAAATGTTTAAATAAAACGGAATGGAGGGTGTCGTGAATCAGAGATGGTCTGAAAGGGGGGTGAAAAGGTATATTGACCGATATGCCCCGGTGTATGGTGAGGCGCTTGCGGTTCGGATTTATACCTCTCAGTTGCTGGGGAAGAATCCGGAACTCGTCCTACATGGGGGAGGCAATACGTCCGTTAAAGCTGCCTTTGGAACCCTTGTGGGAGAGAGCATTCCCGCGCTATATGTGAAAGGCTCAGGATGGGATATGGCAGTGACAGGACCTGAAGGTTTCGTGCCGATGGATCTCAGGCAACTGTCTGCACTTAAGAAGTTAGAGGATCTAAGTGATCAGGCCATGATAGAGCAATTCATGGTTGCCATGCTGAAGCCATGCTCCTTTCACCCTTCCATCGAGACCCTGGCACATGCATGGATAAAGAGTGCGTATGTGGATCACACTCATGCCAATGCAATCTTGACGTTAACGAATCGTTCGGATGGTGAGCAGATTGTTCGGGAAGCCCTTGATGAGGAAGTATTGGTGCGTCCGTATCTCCATCCCGGTTTTTCATTAAGCAAGGATATTGCCCAGGCCTTAGAAGCCAATCCCCATGTGCTTGGGGTTGTATTGATGCACCACGGGCTCTTCACCTTTGACGATGACCCAAGGGTTTCGTACGAAAACCACATAGAGCTGGTTGAAAAGGCCAAAGGATATATAAAAAAACATATCTCGCGTTCCTTTTTTAGTTTTAAACTGGAAGCCGTCCCTGATTCCCTCCTGCCAGAGATTACCCCTTTTATCAGGGGGGCCTTATCGGCGAGAACGGAGGATCCGGATCATCCCTTCAGACCTGTGATTTTGAGAGTCCTGCGAGATCAGAAAATGCTCGAGATCATCTCGCATCCCCGTTGGGAGGAACTTATTAGGGGTCCCGTGCTGACGGCCGATTTTCTTATCCGGACGAAACCCTGGATCGCATGGGTGGATGCCCCGGACCTACAGGATCAAAACCATCTTAAAGATCAGATTAGAGAAGTAGTACACCGGTTCGTGGAAAGATATACTTCTTATTATGAAGAGGGAGTCCGCCGCAATGGACACTCGTCTCCCATGTTTGATCCACAGCCAAGGATCCTGGTTATCCCGAAACTCGGTGTTTTCTGTAGCGGCCCAACGTTAAAGGAAGCCCTCATTGCAGCGGATCTGGCACAGACAACCTTAGAGGTGAAGGCAAAGATTGCCGCGATGGGAGGACGATATCAGGGAATCGAGGAGGATAGACTCTTCGAAATGGAGTACTGGGAGCCACAACTCGCGAAACTTTCGGGACAGTCTGGGGCGTTAGCAGGAAAGGTGGCAATTGTAACCGGAGCGGCTGGGGCCATTGGATCCGCCATTTGCAGGCGACTCCTCGAGGAAGGGTGCGTAGTGGTCGGGACGGATATAGCAGAAGAGCGTCTTGGTTCCCTGGAGGGGGAATTGGCTTCAGAGTTTGGGGAAAATTTTCTTGGGTATCCTATGGATGTGACGGATGAAGCCTCCGTTCAGGAGGCCTTGAGGGAGATTAGCCTTCGTTTTGGAGGGGTAGATATCCTAATCCCCAACGCGGGGATTGCCCTGGTAAAGCCACTTGATGAATTGGATTTAGAAGATTTTCGAAGGATTTATCGGGTGAATGTAGAGGGAATGCTTCTTTTCCTGAAATGGGGGGCAAGAGTGTTGAAGAACCAAGGAACCGGTGGGGATATCATCTTTATCTCAACAAAAAACGTGCCCTCTCCCGGAGCGAGTTTTGGTGCATACAGCGCTACGAAGGCGGCAGCGCATCAGCTCGCACGGGTTGCCAGCCTGGAACTTGCCCCTTTCGGCATCCGCGTGAATAATCTGGCACCTGATGCCGTCTTTAAAAGTGGGCAGCGGCGATCTGGGCTGTGGGAGGTGTGTGGTCCTGAGAGAATGAAGGCAAGGGGGTTGGATGAAAAGGGGTTGGAGGATTATTATAGAAACCGAAACCTATTGAAGATACAGGTCCAAGCAGAGCATGTAGCTAATGGAGTGGTGTTTTTTGCCACGCGGCAGACCCCGACAACGGGGGCAACGTTGCCGATCGATGGGGGACTGCCGGACGCAACACCAAGGTAAGGGCTTCTTGAAATTTAACCATAGGTGTGGCACTTATAGTATACATTCAACAAGGAGGATCAAATGGAAGTAATTTTAATAGAGGACATTGCCGAACTTGGAAGGATCGGAGACGTAGTAAGGGTAAAAAACGGGTATGCACGAAACTACCTGATACCCAAGAGAATGGCGATTCAGGCAACCACCCGTAACCTTAAAAGACTTCAGCATGAAAAGCAGTTGGTGCAACATCGCAGCCAGCAGGCTCAACAACGGGCCTTAATGTTAAAGGATAAGATTTCATCCCTGAACTGTGTTATTAAAAAGGCATCAGGCGAAACGGGCAAACTCTTCGGGTCCGTGACAAATATGGACATTGAATCGTTTCTAAAAGAGCAAGGGTTGGATATTGACAAGAAACAGATTCAGCTTGATGAACCTATCAAAACCGTAGGGAATTTTGAGATTCCCATTCGGTTGATAGAAGGGATTGTAGCGACTCTCAAAGTAGAGGTTGAGGCGGAGGGAAAATGACGCTTCCATTGCCAAGTCCGTCCACAGAGCGTGTACCACCTCATAACTCTGAAGCGGAGCAGGCAATTCTTGGAGGAATCTTGCTGGATCCTGATGCCCTTGGAAATGTGATCGAGATTATCGGGCCGGAGGATTTTTACCACGAAGCGCATCAGATTATCTTCCAGCAGATTCTGAGCCTTTTTGAACGTGGCGACCCTATAGATATTATCGCTTTGAGTGAAAATCTCCGATCTCGACAGCTCATGGAGCGGTGTGGGGGGCTGTCATACATCACCGGATTGACCGATCTTGTTGTGACATCCGCTAACATTGCTCACTATGCGAAAATCGTTAAGGAAAAAGCGACTCTTCGGAAGCTTATCCAGGTAACGAGTGATATCTTCTCCAGGTGCTTTTCATTGGATAAGGACGTGGATACATTTCTGGATGAGGTGGAACACCAGATTTTTGACATTTCTGAAAACAAGGTTCATCCGGACTATTACCCTATCCGTGAGGTTGTCAAGGAAAGTTTTGAACAAATTGAGAAACTGACCCAGGAAAAGAAGTTTGTTACCGGTGTTCCCACAGGGTTTGACGATCTGGACAGGCTAACGGCAGGATTTCAGCCATCTGACTTGATTATCGTAGCGGGGCGTCCTGGGATGGGTAAGACGGCCCTTGCCCTGAATATTGCCCAGCATTGCGCCGGCCAATGTGGGATTGGTGTTGGAATCTTTTCATTAGAAATGTCCAAAAACCAATTGGTAACCCGGATGCTTTGCTCCGAAGCCAGAGTGGATTCTCAGCGCTTGCGTCGGGGATATATCGAGCTCCCAGAGATGCAGCGCTTGATTCAGGCCGCAGGGAAACTTGCTGAAGCCCCTATCTTGATTGATGAGTCGGCAACAACGGTTTTGGAAATTCGAGCAACGGCTAGACGAATGATGGCTGAGAACAGCATAGGATTAATCATTGTGGATTATCTTCAGTTGATGCGAGGGCGGGCTGGTGCCGAACGGAGAGAACAGGAAATATCTGAAATATCTCGTTCCTTGAAGATTCTGGCGAAGGAGCTGAATGTTCCTATCGTTGCCATTTCCCAATTGAATCGAAGGGTTGAGGAAAGGCGGAATCGCCGACCGGAGCTTGCGGACCTCCGGGAATCTGGGGCCATTGAACAGGACGCGGACCTGATCATTTTTATCTACAGGGATGAGGTGTATAACCGAGATGAAACAAACCCTAATAGAGGGATCGCGGAGGTGATAGTGGGAAAACAGCGGAATGGTCCCTTAGGGACGGTAAGACTCGCCTTTCAAAACCAGTATACTGCTTTTCGCAATCTCTCCACGAATCGTGGTGACCAGGTTGTGGAATAACGTCAAAATATGGGGTGAGGAAAACCCACGTATATAGGAGGTTAATTATGAGAAGAGTTGCAGGTATTGCTATGGTTTTTCTGATGGTTCTGGTTATCTTTGCCTGTGCACCCACGGCGGAGGTAACAAGTGGAACAGGTGGACCTTCCATCGGTCAGGCCCAGTCTGAGTATTATAACGGCCCCAAGGCGAGGATCGCCGTGGCTCGATTTGCGATAAAGGCAACAAAGGCCCCGGGGGAGATCGGGGATGGTCTGGCTGACATGCTGACCACAGAACTATTTAATACCAACCGCTTCATTGTCTTAGAGCGCCAGCAACTGAAGGATATTCTGAAGGAACAAAATCTGGGTGCCTCGGGGCGTGTCAGCCCGGAAACGGCGGCGCCTATCGGGCAGGTTGAAGGGGCTGAGCTCCTGGTTTACGCGGCAGTCACAGCCTTTGAACCCAATTATCGCGGCGGAGGTGGCGGTTTCATAATTCCAGGGTACCATATAGGAATAGGCGGAGGTGCGAAGCAGGCCTATATCGCCATAGATCTTCGCCTTATCGACACGAGGACATCACGTATAGTGGCGGCGACAACGGTTGAAGGCCGTTCTACGGATTATGGTGCCTTGTTCGGGGCCGTGGTAGGTGGAGGGAAGACACGGCTTCCCTTAGGATTGGGAGGGTGGAAGAAGACCCCCATGGAGAAGGCCATCCGCGTCTGTATCAAAAAGGCGGTAGACTTTATAGTAAGCCGTACACCTCCCAATTACTACCATTATAATGCGCAAGGCATGCCGATCAATAGCCCTACCCCCATGGGCCAGGGTGGGACCTACCAGCAGGGTGGCGCTTACAATCAGCCGGTACAGCAACCTCAACAATCCCAGCCCCCTACGTCTTCGGTGCAGCCAGTGGCTTCTACAACCTCTGGTGGCTCAGGGGATATCGTGGTTGTGAAGGCGTTCAAGGCGAATCTTCGAAAATCACCCTCTACCAAGAGTGCGATTGTGGGGCATGCCAGACGAGGGGAAAAGCTGGTGGTTCTGGAGCGGAAAGGTAATTGGTATTACATTCAGACGGAATCCGGAACCATGGGCTGGATTTATAAGATCCTTACACGCCCAGGAAATTAGATGGAGGAGATTGGGTCAATGAAAAAGCTCCTTGTAATTTCGTTAGGGATGATAGCCTTTCTGGGAACCCTCTGGGGTACTCCGGTGCATGCAAGGGTCATTTCAAGGCGGATAGCCAAAATCTACCAGATTCAGATCTATCAGCGGGGGCCCAAAACGGGAGGTCCTAAACAGAAGGTTTATTGGGCCTATAATGTGAACTACATTGGTCCAGGGAATCTAAATAACCTATTAAGCCTTGAGATCTTTGTTAATAACCGCATGGAGGTAGAGGCGGTCAAAATCGTGAGGAGGACGTACAATCGGACAGTGCTAACCTCTTTGTTGCGGAATATTACGGAGCTTTCCATCGAATATGTCCCCCCAGGATCTCCGGTAAGAGGGAAGAATTTACCCGTTACGGTACTGACCATGGATGAATTAAAACTTCCATGAAGGGTTCATGAACCTTCCAAACCTTTTAACCCTCATACGGATCCTGTTGGTTCCCCTTTTCGTGATGACGGTGGTTTACAAATGTTTCCCTTATGCCTTAGGGATCTTTTTCATGGCGGGTGTTACGGACGGCGTGGATGGTCTGCTTGCCAGATCCCTGGGCCAGAAGACAAAGCTGGGAGCCACCCTCGACCCCCTGGCGGATAAATTTCTTTTGACCTCCGCCTATATAACGCTCGGAATTTTGCACCTCTTTCCCTTTTGGTTACCCTTGATCGTAGTTAGCCGTGATGTAATCATTGGTCTTGGAATCATCGTGATTCTGAGTTTGGGATACCGTTATGAGATACAACCCAGGATGGTAAGCAAGATAACAACCCTTCTGCAGATGGTAACTGTTTTGGTGGTTCTCTGTGCCAAGCTTTGGTATCCATTGCCCCTTAACCTCTTTACACTTTATCTCCTGACCGCCTTGTTCACCGGAATTTCTGGTGGGTACTACATGTATCTTGGTATAAAAATCGTTAGCCCCTGAAATATAAGGAGACGCCGATGTCCGGTATCTTTGACATCCTGTCCCGGGAGGTTCTGAATTCCCGTGGAGATCCCACTATTGAAGTAGAAGTGGTGCTCGAAAGCGGCATTGTGGGTCGGGCAGAGGCCCCATCGGGAGTGTCCACTGGGAAACAGGAGGCCATGGAGCTTCGTGATGGGGACTTGAAGCGTTTCCTGGGGAAACGCGTTTCTAAGGCAGTGGAGAACGTGGAGGAGAGAATCGCTCCCCATTTAATCGGTATAGATGCCTTGGACCAGATGGAGATAGATCGGATGTTGATCCAATTGGATGGCACCCCCCATAAGTCTCGGTTGGGTGTAAATTCCATTTTTAGTGTTTCCGTTGCCTGTGCCAAGGCGGCAGCGGGGTATCTTGGTATACCCCTTTACAGGTACCTTGGGGGGGCCTTTGCTCATCTCCTTCCCGTCCCAATGATGAATGTTCTCAACGGGGGAAAGCATGCGGACAATAACCTGGATATCCAAGAGTTCATGATTGTACCAGCCGGGGCAGAAACGTTTCGAGAAGCCATCCGGATGGGGTCTGAGGTTTTCCATCATCTGAAGAAGATTCTAAAAGAGAAGGGGTATGCCACCTCAGTGGGAGACGAGGGGGGATATGTGCCGGATCTTTCTTCCAACCGGAAGGCCTTGGAGCTTATTATGGAGGCGATCCAATCCGCGGGATATAAACCCTGTCGAGATATCTTTCTCGCACTTGACTCGGCGGCAAGCGGATTTTACATGGATGGGAAGTATATTTTAGGGAAGGAGGAAAAGAGGGAAAAGACAGCGGAGCAAGTGATAACTCTCTACGAAGGGTTACTGAAGGATTTTCCCATTGTGGCGATTGAAGATGGTTTGGCCGAAGACGATTGGGAAGGCTGGAGATTTTTGACGGACCGCTTGGGTGGGAGAGTCCATCTGGTAGGGGACGATCTTTTTGTGACGAGCCCTGAACGGTTGCACCGCGGTATCGGGGAAGGGGTTGCCAATGCAGTTTTGATCAAACCAAGTCAGATTGGCACGGTGACTGAAACCTTAAAAACGATTGAAATGGCGAAGCGTGCGGGTTTCGCGATCGTGGTTTCTCATAGCTCGGCAGAGACGGAAGACACGACAATCGCGGACTTGGCTGTAGCGGTGAATGGCGGGTTGATAAAGGCTGGTTCACCATCGGGAACGGACCGAGTAAGTAAATATAACCAGCTTCTCCGGATCGAAGAAGACTTGGGGGAATCCGCTGAGTTCGCAGGAGCGAGCGTTTTGAAAATGTTAGAATAGACAGGAGCAGGGTGTGATTCCAGGGATCCTTCTGTCAGCAGGGCAATCGCGGCGTTTTGGGTCACAGAAGCTCCTTATCCCTTACGCTAAAGGGTTGACCATTTTTGAACACTCTCTGAGGACACATTTAGTGGCGGGGATATCTCCCCTTGTCCTGGTAATTTCAAAGGGGATCTTGAGCAGGTTTTTTAAAGGAGAGTGGAAGGACAAGCGATATCGTTTGACAAGGGGTGGGGTTCCATGGTTTATCCTGACAACCCCTTGGGGAAAGGCACGCGTGATGGTGAATGAGGATCCCCAGGCGGGGATGTCCCTCTCTCTGAGGTTGGGTCTGAAGGGGTTGCACGATTCGGAGAAACAGATGGGGGTACTCGTTTCACTCTCGGATCTGCCGAAGATCTCCCCTGAAATCATTCGGTCCCTTGTGAAGACCTTTCAGGAAACCCGGGCTGATATGGTGGTACCCACCTACAAGGCCAAAACGGGTCACCCTGTAATTTTTCGTGAGCCATTATACAGGGAGGCTGTTTCGAAGATCCAGGGAGACAAGGGATTGAGAGAGATCATCCGATCGAAGATGGGAAAGATTTTACTGGTTCCATGGGAGGATGACGCTGTAGTTGCGGATGTGGATACCCCCGCCGATCTGAACAGGATATTTCAGGAAGGGATGATGATCTATGGGGATTGAGAAGAAGATCTGCGCAATGGGAGAGAGCCTGTCCAAGGCTTCCTGGATTACGGATGTCCGGATTGGGCTGGGGTATACAGCGGTAGAAATAGATGGGAAGAGCGTTGGGCTGGCCTACACATTTCGAAACGAGGCGGGACATTCCTGTACCGCAATGGAGATGGCGGGGGAGCTTTCCGGGAAACCGACCTCTCAGATTCTGGACCTTTTCATGGAAAAGGATGTGATCTCTTCCGCTGTGGGACTGGCCACATTCAATGCCCTTATTGTGGGCAGATTACCGGACTCCCAGGGGGAGGATTTTCTTGATCTTATTGCGCTCCAACCTGGTGAAAGGGTTGGCATGGTAGGTTTTTTTGGACCTGTGATACCACTCATCAGGCGAGCGGGGTGTAACTTACTCATCTTTGAAAAGAACCTTGCGCGTGGGGAAGGTTTGTATCCTCCAGAGGAAATTCCCCGTACTCTGCCGACCTGTTCCGTCATCATTCTCTCTGCAACCACCTTGATCAATCATACCTTTGAAGGGGTTATGTCCCATGCAAAAGGGGCAAGAGAGGTTGTGATGCTGGGACCGTCTACACCCTTGGTTCCAGAGATCATGGCTCCTTATGGCGTTACTGTCTTGGCTGGGATGAAAACGGTAAACCCCAAAAAGGTCTTGCGTATTGTTAGTGAAGGGGGTGGTACGCAAAAACTCGGAGGCGCTGTTAGAAAAATGGTTGTGGCCTGCAAGTAATTGATGTAGGATCCGTTAAACAGGGGTGTAAAAAAGGCATCAGGTAGGAAGCAATGAAGAAATTACCAGTTGAGGAAGCAATCGGGAAACCGCTCGCAAGTGACATAACCCGTATAGTACCTGGAAAGATGAAGGGGCCTGCGTTTAAACGTGGCCATATCCTAAGTGAGAAGGATCTTCCCCTGCTCAAAGATATGGGGAAGGCACATGTGTATGTGCTTGATCCTGACAAGGGTTACATTCATGAGGACGATGCGGCGATCGCACTGGCTGAGGCCTACGGAGGGGAAGAATTTGAGCGTTTGGGACCCAGTGAAGGACGTATCAACCTTAAAGCGAAGGGCATGGGCCTGCTGAAGATCAAGCTGTCTTTGTTGCATACCATCAACGCGACGGGAGACATTATATGCTCGACAATTCATCAGCATACCGTGTGCCACAGAGGGATGACAGTGGCAGCCACACGCATCATCCCCGTAGCCATGGATGAGATTAGGTTTGGTGATATCTTGGAAAAGGTGAAGTTACAAGGACCGCTTTTGAAAATCCTCCCTTTCACCCGACGGAAGGTAGGAATAGTCGTTACGGGCGGTGAGGTGTATACGGGGCGGATCCCTGACAGTTCTGTAGAGATCTTGTCCCCTAAGGTTGCTGCCTTAGGTGGCGAGATTGTATCCCATGCCCTTTGTCCGGATGACGTGGACGTGATTGGGCGAACCATTACAGAGATGGTTCACGAGAAGGGATGTGAAGTTGTCATTACCACGGGGGGCCTTTCGGTGGATCCAGATGATGTGACTCTGGAGGGTATGGAGAAGTGTGGTGCAACAATCGTTTCCTACGGGTCTCCGATCCTTCCAGGTGCTATGTTTGCCTGTGCCTATCTTGAGGGGGTCCCGATCCTTGGGATCCCAGCGGCTGTCTTTTATTTTCCCATCACAGTTCTTGATCTCTTTCTTCCCCGGGCGATGGCGGATGATCCTATAAAACGGGAGGACATAGTGGCACTGGGGCATGGGGGACTATGTCTGAATTGTGAGAAGTGCACCTATCCCATCTGCCCTTTTGGAAAAGGTGGATGACAGATGGGGCGTATCCTTGCACGGATGGTCAGTGCGTTTGAGGAGGTGATAGCTTCCTACGATTTTTTAAAGGACCCTGTCTCGGTGGTGGCAAGGCCCTTGACACCAGAGGAGGCAATTGGTCGACCGGAGCATGATGATTACCCTCTTTTAAAGGGAAAAGAGAGAATGATGGAAGCCCGGTTCAGGGGGATTCCGGGCCAAGCCTATACCGATCAGGTTGGGAATTTTGAGGGAACCCTCGAAGAGGTCCTGGGCCTATCGAGGGATTCTAATTATCATCGGGCCGTACTCGTAGCAACCGTGAACGCGGTGCTCCGGTACTTGAGAGTGATCAGGAAAAGCTGCCATTGCAAGGATCGGGACCCGGTTCTATGTGCACCTAACCTGAAGGCGGCCTTGATGCCATTTTCCCCGAAACGGGTGGGTATGATAGGGCTTCAGCCCCGCTTGCTCGAGGCGCTTTCTCGGGACTTTTTGGTTCGTGTCTGTGATCGGGACCCGGATCAGATTCTCAAGAAAAAATCGGGGGTATTGGTCGAACCGCAGGAGGCTTCCATGGATATTGTGTCCTGGTGTGATCTTATCTTCGCGACGGGGACCACTCTAGTCAATGATACGATCGATGCTTTTGTCAGAGAAAAACCCGCGGTCTTTTACGGGATAACCATTAGTGGGACGGCAAAGTTACTGGGGTTGAATCACTACTGTCCCCTGGGAAGATGATGCATCGACTTGATCTAAAAATCCTGGTGCGGGGCGCGGGAGAGATGGCCAGCGGTGTGGCAAGCCGGTTGTTCAGATGTCATTTTTTCGTTCTCATGACGGAACTGCCTGTACCTCTATCCATTCGGAGGGCTGTTTGTTTTTCTGAGGCCATTTTCAAGAAAGCCGCAGAGGTAGAAGGCATCCGGGCGGTTCGGGCGCAGGGGATTTCGGAGGCCAAAGGTGCCTGGGAAAGGGGTGAAATCCCTGTTATGGTGGATCCGGCATTGGAGGTGCGTCGACAGATCCCGTTCGACGTAGTAGTGGATGCCACCCTCGCGAAACGGAATATCGGCACATACCGGGGATTCGCCCCACTGGTTATTGGCCTGGGTCCAGGGTTTACGGCTGGTTCGGACGTGGATTATGTGATCGAAACAAATCGGGGACACCACCTGGGAAGGGTGATT
>JALTIG010000262.1 GCA_027004185.1 bacterium
TCGTCTTCGCGCTCTGTGGCGCCGGGCTGGCCCTGACGGCGGCACTGGCCGTGACCTGTTTCGTCAAGGCCTTCGCCATGAACTTCCTGGGCAAGGCGCGAAGCAAGGCGGCCGAGACCGTCAAAAAGGTCAGGCGGTCCATGACGGTACCCATGATGATTCTCGCCATTGTCTGTTTTCTGATGGGGATCCTGCCCACGTACATCATCCCGGTCATCGACCACACGGTACAGCCCTATGTCCACACCAGCACCCTGAACCAACTAATTCCGCCATTCTTTACCGCCGGCAAGGGGAACGAGGTTCTTCCGAAGGCCTTTGTCTCGGACTTTCATAAACTTGGAGCCCAAATCGGAAGCCAGACGCTGCCGGGGCGTGGCCTGGTCATCATGCACCGGGGCGGGAAGAAGAATCCGGTCATCTTCGCCATGTCTCCCTCCTACACGGTGGTGGTGCTGTTCCTGCTGCTGGGGGGTGGCTTTATCCTTATCCGGCTTCTGACCCGACGACGGACCGTGGCGCGGCGTCCCGAATGGAACGGGGGCGTGCGGGTACTTCTGCCGGAGATGACCTATACCGCCACCGGGTTTTCCAACCCCGTGCGCGTCATCTTCAACGGTATTTTCAAGCCGACCACGGTTCTGAACTCACGGGAGGCCATTCACCGGCATTTTCAGAGCGTCATCAAACGGGAACAGGTCGAAACCCACCTAGTGGACCGGATTTTTGGGCGTCCGGTGATCAGGGGAGGGCGCGCGCTGGCGAACTGGCTGGGACGGATGCACTCGGGGCGCGTGAATGCGTATGCCGCTTACGTACTGGGGGCCCTGCTGGTGGTCCTGCTGGTTCAGATGCTCCTGTTCTGAGGGGAAGAAGGAGGTTACCCGAATCGCTCACTTCGCCAGACGTCCGCCACGGTGTGATAGCCCCGCTCTTCCCAGTACCCGGGGATGTCCCGGTCCACGAACTCGATGATCCTCACCCATTTCACGCTCTTGTAGGCGTACCGGTCGGGCACGATGAGGCGCAGGGGATAACCGTGTTCTGGGGGGATGGGTGCGCCGTTTCGTTCCCACGCGAGCAGCGTGTCTTCCGCCATGAGGCACGCCACGTCCACCTCTGAGGTGTAGCCTCCATGGGAATGGATGACGGCGTATCTGGCCGTATCGAGAAGTTCATCCGGGGCAACGATGTCACGCACCCGGACACCCTTCCATCTGTTGTCGGGGACGGACCAGGTTTCCACGCAGTGAAAGTCCCGCCGGATCTCCACCGCGGGCAGGGACCGGATCTCGGGGAACTTGAGTGACCGTGGGGCCCTGACCAGCCCCTTGATCTCCAGGGTCCAGTCTTCAGGATCGATCTCCGGCATCGATTCGACGCTGCGAACCGGCCATTTCGAGATGTATCGTTGTCCCGGCGGAACCTTTTTCATCGCTTTCTCCTTTTGCGTTGTTTCTTGTCTGCCATCGCGGGGGTGCCCCTGTTCCATCTGAACCAGAAGAGACCCGCGCCTACAAGGATCATCAGTGCGCAGAGGACCTGGCCCATGGTAAAAGGTCCCAACACAAATCCCAACTGGGGATCGGGCTGACGGAAGAACTCGATGATGAAACGAACCACGCCGTAGCCCATCAGGTAGAGGGAAAAGAGCGCGCCGTCGCGGGTGACCCTTTTTCTCAGGGGCCACAGGACACAAAACAGGAAGATCCCTTCAAAAAACGCTTCATACAACTGGGAGGGATGGCGGAGCTGGTGGGTGGGATCCAGGGGAAAATACATCCCCCATGGAACGGTGGTCACGCGGCCGTAGAGCTCCCCGTTGATAAAATTGCCGATGCGGCCGAAGGTATAGCCAAGGGGAATGGCGGAGCTCATCAGATCGGCCAGGCGCCAGAAATTGACCTTGTATTTTCGACAGAAGATCCCGGTGCCGATAATCAGTGCCAGGACCCCCCCGTGGTAGGACATCCCGGAGATGCCTGTATAATGGATGCCATGGCGGAAATTAAATGGAAGGATGATCCGCAGAGGGTGAGTGATGTAATAATGCCAGTCGTAAAAGATGACATACCCCAACCGGCCGCCGATGAGCACCCCCAAGATCGCCCAGATGAAATAGGTTTGAATGAGTTCCACACTAAAGGGGATCTTCTCATGCCTTACCCGATAGGTAACCAGTAGATAAATGGTTATGAAGGCCAATAGATACATCAACCCGTAATATCGGATCTGAAAGGAACCGATCCTGATAAGATCCGGATTGAGATGTTCTGGGATATGGGCCCACCAAACTGGCATATGGATATGCTCCCTAATAACCTGTCATTTAATAAATTCTAATGTGAATCGAGAAAAAAGGGAAGGCAATGTTTTGGCTACATCAATTACTAAGCGTGTAAACATTTCTCATATGCCTTGATCTCTCTATAAGCATCTCCACGTAGGAAACATCCTCCTCATCCACATCTGCTGACTTCGCTATCTTTGTTCTGTTCCAACCCCTTTCCAACCCAAGCAGAATCATGTCAAGCTTCCCGTAAGTCATGCCGATAGCCTCTTCATCTATGATCCCAGGAATAATATCAGGAGAGGGGGGTTTCACAATCAGGGAACTGGGAATCCCAAGGTAGTTGGCAAGTGTTTTTACCTGTGTCTTATACAATGTCATAATCGGCATGATATCCGCTGCAGCATCACATCCATGCTTCACAAAATATCCGATCTTGTATTCGGTTTTATTGGCTGCTCCGACAACCAGCCTGTTCTCTTGCTCCCCGAAGTAATAAAGCAGAAGCATTCTCATCCTGTGTTTGATCCGGTAATACGCATTCATACCCTTGAAGAACGAGGCATATTTCTTATCCTTGAATCCTTTAAGACTTTCTGAAAATGGGGTTTTATGATATCTTTTGATATAGGAGCGATAGGTTTTTTGGACAATCTTCTCCTTCATCTTTGCTGTCACTGGAACCTTGTTTAACGGGAACAGCCCGTAAACTCCAAACTGTTTAAGATAAGGGGTTAGATCAACTACCCTCCATTGTATCCCTAATCTACTCGCCAGGCTACAAGCATCTTCTGTATGTCTCTTCACCGAATCTTTATCTGGCATTACAAGGGCCAGGACCCTTTCGGAACCTACAGCCCTCGCACATAAGGCCGCTGTAACCGAAGAATCGATCCCACCGCTGAGCCCCAGAATGACACCTTCCCTCTCCAACTCTTCCATTGATCCCTTAATGAAAGATTCTACCTCCCTCGCTACACTTTCTGCATCGATTCCCAGTTCCTTCTGGAACTCCTGGATTCTTTCATCACTCACTGTTATTCCCCTCAATTAGAATTTTTAACCCCTCTGTTGCCTTTGGCCAGTATCTCACCGTCTTTAGCGTCTTTATACCGATCTGGATCGCCTCAGTGGGACAATGATGGATACACCGAAGGCAGTGGTCGCAATGATTCCCAAAAACTATCCTCCCATCCTGTAGGCTGATGTTATCCTCCGGGCAGTTTTGCACACAGAGAAGACAACAGGTACAACGCCCTGGCAAGACATAATACCCCTCCTTAAAAACCTGGTAATCCCGCGTAACCAAACGTTCCAGCGGTTTCACCACCTTATTCTCAATAGGGGTATACCATTTTACCCTGGGAATAGAGGGCCCCTCTGTTTGTAACACTGCTTCAGCAAACTGGTTGGCCTTCCTGTCAAGGTGACGAGAGTGCATCTTTTTTACAATCCTTTCCGTCAAAGAACCCTTCCGGGCAAAAAGAAGGAGGATATCGGTTCCTGGCATAAAGGCCTCGAAATGACCAACAGGAACCAGACCAGTGGAGGCGCAACGTGAAAGGATGTCCCTGGTCACGTTCCCGGAGTACATCCCTTTCGTGCAAAAGGTAAACACACTTTGCCCCTTGCCTTTCAACCGATCGATGGTTTCAAAAACTATCGAGGGCGTCCTCCTGAAGTAGATGGGAAACCCGATTCCAAGAATATCAAACTCTGGCAATGCCTCCAGGTTAAGCTTTCTAGTAATCCGCTCAAAAAAGACAACTTTACAATCCCCGCGCCGTGCAAAAACGCCTTGAAAAATCAGCGCGAGACATTCTGTATTCCCTGCCCCTGAGAAATAGAGAATCCCAGTCCTGATTTTCTGAGATTTCTGATAGGTTTCGCCATGTAACATATCACTAATAAGGGAAAATGGTCGGGACGACTGGATTTGAACCAGCGACCCCTGCGTCCCGAACGCAGTGCTCTACCAGACTGAGCCACGTCCCGATCTATTTACCCTCCTACCATAAATTTTGGAGGCGGTCAACGTTTCAGGTAGTTTTCGAACTATCAGCAGACAGATAACCCACGTAGGCACTACGGGAAGTTGAGGTCCACGCACAGGGGACAAACCCCTGACATCCATGCACCATCCCTCTATTCCTCCACGATTTCATCCGCGTTTGGATCAAACTCTCCATCGGTGATCTCGATCAGGCTTCCCAACATCCTTTGGGGCGGTTCCAGGAAGGCATAGCGGATCCCCGTCATCTGTCGAGGCTCCCGGTCGATCAGCCTTTTTCCTTTTTTTTCAAGTTCCTTCAACCCCCTCTCCACATCATCTACCTTGTACGAGATGAGGTAAAACCCTTCCCCTCGCTTCCGTATGAACTTGGCCACCTCCCCCTCCGGGGATGTGGATTCCATCAACTCCAATGCTGTCTCCCCCAGGAGATACCGCGCCACCTTGATCTTCTCCACCCCAGATTCATAGTACAGGTCAGGTCTAATCCCCAAGGTCTCCTGGTATACCCTTACCGCCTGCCTCAGGTCCCTGACAGCAAAACAGATATGGTCTATCCTTTCTACCTTCATATGGTCCCTCTATTTTTCTGCTTGAAGAAAAAGTGAAGTATAAGATCCAACAATAGATGCCTTACCCCCACCTATGGGCCCATTGGCCCCTTCGAGATGGTGGGTAGAGAAAGGCTCCCTCAGAAACCCAGCCCTATTCCCGCTTTCCCTTTTCGCGAATCCTTTCCGCTGCTGCCATGATGGCATCTTCAATCTTTGCATAGCCGGTGCATCGGCAGATGTTACCTGAGATCGCCCTTTTGATGGCTGCCCTACTCGGCCGCCTGTTTCTGTCCAGAAAGGCCTTGGCCGTCAGAACCATCCCAGAGGTGCAATATCCACACTGAATCGCCCCACGCTCCACAAAGGCCTCCTGAACAGGATGGAGCTCTTTCCCCTCCGCCAATCCCTCAATGGTGGTGATGGAAAGCCCCTGAACATCCACAGCCAGGGTTAAACATGAACGGACGGGTATGTCATCAATCAATACCGTACAAGCCCCACAGGCACCCACTCCACACCCCTCCCGGGTACCCATGAGCTCCAGATCGTCTCTGAGCACTTCCAGTAAGGTCTTGTTCGGCGGCACGGTCAGGTTATAGGGCTCTCCGTTTACAAGCAGGGTTATAGGAATAAGGCTCATATCTCTTCTCCTGTTTACTTTCTTCCTGTTGGATTCTATATCAATTCCCAAGCGCCCGACTGATAGCCCGGCGCGTCAAGACCCGGACCATTCGCTTGCGGTAGGCCGGGGGAGTCAGGACGTTTGGCACCGGCTTCGACGCCTGATACGCCGCCTCCGAAAGCTCCCGAATCCATGCCTCGGTAACGGGGACCTCCCGCATCAAGACATTATCCTCCACAACGACGGGACCACTTCCCACCCCCGTGAGCACAAGCCGACCTGCATGACAGGTCTTTTTGTCCTCCGATAGGACCATACAGACCGCCACCCCCACAAGGGGATAGTCAAGGGCCTGGCGTAACCGGAGCTTCTCATAGCGGCAAACCCCATTTCTCCTAAGAGGTGGAAGGATTACCCCCTCCAAGAGCTCATCTACACCCTTCTGAATGGGGAACTTCCCCTTCCCGGTATAGAGACCCTCCAAAGGTATCTCTCGGCGACTCCCCTTCTTTGAAAGGATAACCCGGGCCGATAGGGCAATCAGCATAGGAGCCAGGTCCCCCTGGTATGTGGCAAAACAGTGTGTGCCTCCCTTGACGGCATTGCAGGTATCCCCCCCCGCCTTGAAACAGACAGGCCTGCTCTTGCGCCATTGGGCACTCTGATTGTAATACAGACACCGAGTTTCCTGTGCGAGGTTGCCTCCTACAGTCCCCATGTTCTGAAGAGGCGGGGCCGAGACAGCTCCGGCCGCCTGGGCAAGCCCCGGGTATCTCTTTTTGACGTCTGCGGATTCTACTAGGTCGGTGATCCGGGTCAGGGATCCAATATAGAAGGTTCCATCCTTTTGCCTCTTAAACCCCCTCAGCTCTTCTACTCCCCTCAAACTGATAACAACGGCAGGCTTGAGAAGCCCCTGCTTCATGCGTACAAACAGATCTGTCCCCCCCGCCGCAAGGACAGCCTTCTCCCCGTGTAGCGCCAGCAACTCCAGGGTTGAGGGGATATCCCTCGGATTGAAGTATTCGAATTCGGGTAATTTCATGGTTTGCTCCGTTTCTGCTTTGTAATCCCCGCCTACCGGCGGCCCTTCTCTTTCGCCTCCAAGGCCTTCAATACCCTGTCCGGGGTGTAGGGAAACTCTTTCAGCCACACCCCCGTGGCA
>JALTIG010000263.1 GCA_027004185.1 bacterium
GGACGCAGCAGGGGATCCTCTTCTCCCCGGAAGAGCTTTTGCTCAAGACCCTTGATATCTTCACCCTCCTGGACAAGAGAACTGTACGTCTTGACGCTGAAGGTCCCAGGACAATCCATAGAGATGAAGAGCAGGTTTTCCAGATTCACCTGTTTCAGCTTTGTCAGTTCGATGGTGGCACGTAACTCGCACGGGCGTAGCAAAACAGCCACTCTCTTGGACATGGGTTTGAGACGGGTCATCTGAGAAAGAATCTTAGCAGTACTGACAGCCATCACCGGGGCAAAAGGATTGATATGCTCTAACATCCCCGGATCTGTAATGAGGCTTTGAACGACATTGACACCGGAAGGTAAGGTTGAGGGAACCACCGCCCCATTGATCACACCCTTTTCCAGAAGGGATTTTAGTAGCTCTTTGACAAACGTATCCCGGTTCTCCGCGGGAAACTTAATCCATTTGTATGAACCCATTGAACTCTCCCGTTATAATGACCATTGCTTGGCAATGGGGTTTGGCCCCTGTTGCTTGGTCTCCTCCGTAATTTTCTTAGCAGTATCCGCAAACTTTTTGCCTTCACTTGCACTGATCCACTCCAGGTGGACACGTTCGCTATCCAGCCCCAGAGTTTCAAAGATAGTTTTCAAGATGGCCACACGTCTTCGGGCCTTAAGATTGCCACTCACATAGTGGCATTCACCCGGATGTCACCCACCCACGAAGACGGCATCGGCCCCCAGAAGGATGGCCCGAAGGATATAAACCGGATCCACCGTGCCGGTACACATCACCCGAATGGGCCGAAGGTTGGGGGGGTACTGCAAACGTGTCGTACCGGCAAGATCCGCTGCTGTCGCGGTACACCAGTTGCAGAAAAAACCGATAATTTTGGGTTCGTATTCTTCCATAGATCGCTCCTTTAACCTAATGCCATTTGGTCAATCATCGAGAATAACTGGTTTTCCTGGTACGAAATCAGTTTCACGGCGTTGTTGGGACACACCGTCGTGCAGACCCCACATCCCTGACACAGGGCTTCTCTAACCACCACATAACCAAGATTTTCATCCTTGACACGCGCGTTATATGGGCAGGCCGATACACATATTTCACAGGCCGAACACCGTCTTGGGCTGACCCATGCCTTGACATGGGGCAACTGAAACGACTGCTTCCTCAAAACCGTCAGGGCTCTGGCCGCGGCTGCCTCGGCCTGAACAATCACCTCGTTTACATTTTTAGGTCCAAGGGCAAGGCCACAAATCCAGATACCCGCTTCCGGCGCATCAACAGGTCGAAACTTGACCTCTGCTTCCTTGAAAAAGCCATCTTCCGTGGTTTCAAGGGAAAAGATTTCTCCGATATTCCCCATATGATCGGCCTCAGCCCCATTGCTGAGGACAATGTAGTCAGGGCTTATACTGACCTTTCCCCCAAGGACGGGATCCATAAACCGAATGATACACACGTCACCTTCTGCTTCAACGATGGGTTTTGCATCCAGCGTATACCGGAAGAAGTGAATCCCCATCTCGCGGGCCTCGGTGTAGGCCCTCTCACGATTCCCATAGGTCATAATATCCCGAAAAAGAATGGTTACCTGAGAGTTGGGCCAGCGTTGTTTGACCTCCATGGCATGGGCCAGCGCCTTGGAACAGCAGTACCTACTGCAGTAAGGATGGTCTCCTTCCCTTGACCCAACGCATTGTATCATAACCACGTGTTTCGGCGCTGCCATGGATGGATCCGAAAGTTTTTCGCCAAACTCCCGCATCGTCAGTACGGAAGGATATTGGCCGTAACCGTACTCGGAAACTTCATGTTCCTTCGCCCCTGTAGCGATAATGATTCCCCCATAGACCTCCTTGAGGGTTTCTTCAGGGGTTTCAATACCCACGACAAATCTACCTAGGCTCCCCTCTTTAGAAACAACCCGGCTTTGGGTAAGAACACGAACATGTTCGCTAGACTCCACACTCTGAACCAGTTCATCCAGCAAGGCCTGAGGATCACTTCCCCCCAAGAGGTAATGCGTATCCCGAAAGTTTCCTCCCAATACCTCCCCGATCTCTACCAGGTCCACAGCCACGCCTTGGCTAGCCAGGGATCGGCTGGCGGTCAATCCAGCGATCCCGCCCCCGATAACCAAGACCTTGCCCGTGACTGAAAGTGAAGCGTGACTCTTCGGAATCTCTCCAGCAAGCCGACCGACAGCCGCGCGAACCATGGCGCTTGCCTTGTGGCGAGCGGCGTCTGCATCAGCCTCATGGACCCAAGCCACCTGTTCACGGATACTCGTGATGGTCATAAAATTCTCGGGCAGGCCTGCTTCCTTCACGATTTCGCGAAACTGGCGCTCAAAGCGGTAGGGAACACACGCCGCAAAAACCACGCGATTAACCCCGGATTCTTTGATACGCTTGACAAGCTGTGGGGCCATGTTCTTCAGGCAGAGGTACTCCACCATGTCCACAAAAGCCACGTCTTCCCTCCCCTGAAGCTCCTTCGCAAGAATCTGTAAGTCGAGACGCCCACTAATCTCCCCCCCGCACTGGCACAAAAAAATACCAACCTTCGGTGGCTCCAGCACGATACCTGAGGAAGAGGTCTTTTCTTCTTCCACTACCGGTCCTTCCACCCAGCGAATGGCTTGAGCCGCTGCCGCCTCTCCCTCACAAATGGCATCGGGGATATCCTTGGGTTCCCGTACCGATCCGCATAGATATATGCCTTCACGCTGCGTCGCCGTTGTGTTCAGCACGGTTGGCATGAGGTATCCCCCCTCATCCCTTTCCAGTCCCAAAAGCTCGGCAAGGGATCCACTGCGGTCAGATGGTGACTGGCCAACGGAAAGAACGACCTGATCGACCATCTCTTCATTGACAGATCCGTCTTCTCCGATATACCGAATCACTGGTGATTTGGTTCTGGGATTATATTTCACATCCGGGACCCGCGAAGGAACAAACCGAACCCCCATTTCCGCTGCCTTCTCCCGGTATCGATAATAGCCCTTTCCAAAATCTCTTAGGTCCATGTAATACAGGGTGGTTTCGATACTGGGATTCTTTTCTTTTACAAACATTGCCTCTTTCATGGCAATCATGCAGCAGGCAGAAGAACAATAGGGATGGTTCAAGTCCCTGGAACCGACACACTGAATAAAAGCCACCTTCCTGACCGCCTCCCCTGTTGCCTGGCGCACCCATGTCCCGGCTGTGGGTCCAGTCTCACTAAGTAGTCGTTCCAGTTGCAAACTGGTCAGGACATCCGGATATCGCCCCCAGCCATACTGCATCAACTGGGTAGCATCAAAGAGGTCAAATCCGGCGGCCACTACAACCGAGGCAACATCCAACTTCCAGGATTTAGGCACCTGGTTCAGATCAATCGCGCCCGTTGGACAGGTCTCCACACACTTTCCGCACTTTGTACAAATATCCGCATCGATGCAGTAAACATTGGGAATCCCTGATGGGACGCGCGTATAGATGGCCTTGCGCGTGGAAAGGTTCCCGTTAAAAGGGTCTGGTGTCTCCACCGGGCATACTGTCTCACATTTACCACAGGCCGTGCACGACTCTTCAATCACGTAGCGTGGAGAGGTTTCCAGAGATACAGTAAACTCCCCCGCCTTCCCTTCCACCTTTTTCAGAGTTGTCTGAAGATGTACATCAATGAAAGGGTGATAAAAATCCCTACGCAGGCAGAATTCTCCCGCCTCAACACGTTCCGTGACAGGTAGCATGGTACACATGAGGCATCGGTTTGTCGGAAACTGGCGTTCAATCTGCGAAATGGTTCCCCCTAGAAAAGGGGCTTGCTCAATCAGGGAAACCTGAACCCCGGACGAGGCAAGATTCAACGCAGCCGCCCAACCACTAACGCCGCTTCCAACTACCAGTACCCGATTGCTTGCCATTCCCGCCTCCTCATGGCCGTAACGAGTATTCTTGCGTTACGACCGAAATCATATCAAAAACCTGCTTGGAATCCAAATTTCTAACCTGAATAGCCCCCGATGGACATGCTGTAGCACAAGCACCACATCCCTCACAGAGGGCCTCGTTTACCTCCGCTTTCTTCACGATAGGATCCACTGAAACAGCCTGATAGGCACAGTTGTCATGACAATATCCGCAGCCAGCGCAGATTTCCGCATCCACATGGGCCACGAGAGGCTCATGAATCAACTCCTTCCTGGAAAAGAGTGAAAGAATCTTCGACGCTGCCCCACTTGCCTGATAAATGGCATGGGGAATATCCTTCGGCGCCTGAGATGTTCCGGCCAGATAAATGCCTGCGGTCAGGGTCTCCACCGGCGCCAGTTTCGGGTGTGCCTCCTGAATGAAGCCATACGGATCCGTATTGACATTAAGCAGTCGAGCCAGATCTTTCGCACCCGGGCTGGGAACCGTTGCCATCGCTAGAACCACCAAGTCAGCCTCGATCTCGACCTGGTATCCTGTGATGGTGTCCCCTCCCAGGACGAGCAGTTTGTCTCCCTGTCGGGCAATCTTGGATACCTTGCCCTTAAGGTAAAGCAGGCGTTCCTTTTGAACACTCTCCTTAACAAATTCCTCATATCCCTTTCCCGTAGCCCGCACGTCAATAAAGAAAATGTAAGCCTGACCATCAGGTACCTTCTCTTTATAACGCCGGGCCTCTTTGCATGTGTACATGCAGCACACCTTAGAGCAGTACGGGAAATGTTTGTCGGGGTCCCGTGAACCGGCGCATTGGACAAAAACCACCTCTTTTGGTTCCTTCCCGTCTGAGGGACGCAGGACCTTGCCGCCCGTGGGACCATCCTCCGAGAGAAGCCGCTCGAATTGAAGGGCATCCAGTACATCCGGGTCAGAGGCATACTCCGTCAGAGCGGACTTTTGGTAAAGGTCGTGGCCCGTAGCCACCACAATAGCTCCATAGGTTTGTTCAACCAGCCTGTCCTCAGGATAGGAAATAGCCCCTCTTTCACAGGCTTCCTGACAGGCTGTGCAGCTCTCTTGATGGGTTACACGCATGCAGGCTTGATGGTCAAGAAAGATCCTTTTTTCACCTGGCCGCTCGCCAGGTGTCCAGTCGATAGCCTTTTTCGCCACTAGGCCCCGGTCGAATGTCGATGGAACCTCGACAGGGCAGGCAGTGATACAGGCCTCACACCCATTGCATCGCTCAGAGTCCACCCATGGCACCTGTTGCCGAATCTGAACCTCGAAATTTCCTACATACCCACTGATTCCTTCGATCTGTGCAGTCATCAGCATCTCAATATTCGGCTGGGCAAGCGTCCGGTCGATCATTTCTCCTACGAGGTCCTGAGCAGAATCCATCGTTACAAAGGTGCGGTCCAATTGACGGACATGACCTCCCAGGTAGGCTTCCCTTTCCAGGATGGTCACGGGGTATCCTCCCTCGGCAATGTCAAGGGCGGTCTGCATCCCAGCCACCCCACCCCCAAGGATCAGAACACGCTTTTGGAGAGGTACCACAAGAGGGGTTAACGCCTGGTTCCGCTTGACGCGCTCGATGGTTGCCTTGATAATGGTCAAAGCCTTCTTGGTAGCGGTTTCTTTATCTCCTTGGTGAGGCCAACTGCAGTATTCTCGAATGTTCGCCACCTCAACCAGGTATGGGTTCAACCCCTCTGACATAGCCAGGTTTCGGAAGGTCCGTTCGTGCAGGGATGGGGAACAGTTACTCATCACAAGCCCCGTCAAGTTGTGCTCTCGGATAGCCTTCCGGACAAGGTTTTGCCCCGGATCCGAACACATATAGATATAATCCTGGGCGTGTACAACACCTGGATAATCCCTGATCGCCTTGGTAACCTCGCTGACATCAACGCTTGCCGCGATGTTTAGACCACAGTGGCAGACAAATACACCAATACGGGGTTTCATCCTGCCAACTCCCCCAGTTCGGAAGACTTGCTTCTCTCATATCCGGAGAAGAGTGACAAAACCTTGCTAGCGGCACCACCAGCCTGGGCAACTGTTTCAGGGATATCTTTGGGCGCCTGAGCAGTTCCCGCAACAAAGATCCCATCAATCCCCGTCTCCACGGGGTGAAGCTTCGCATGCGCTTCTGTTATAAACCCATAATCGTCGGCTTTCAGGTTCAAAATCTTTCTTACCCTTTCCCCAGCAGGATCTGGTATCATGGCCATGGCAAGAACTACAAGATCGGCTTCAACCTCAACACGCTTTCCTGTAAGGGTATCCATCCCAAACACGACGATCTTTTCTCCCTGGCGGAATATTTTTGAAACCTTCCCTCGGAGGTAGATAATATGATCCTCTTCCACCCCACGTTGATAGAATTCCTCATACCCCTTGCCATCTGTCCTGACATCAATATAGAAAATATATGCTTGTCCGTTTGGAACGGCATGTTTATAAAGCATAGCCATCTTACAGCAATACATGCAACAAACACGACTACAGTAGGGAAGGTGTTTATCGGGATCTCGGGAGCCAGCACACTGAACAAACACGACATCCAGTGGTTCCTTACCGTCCGAGGGTCTTTTGACAACCCCGGCCGTGGGACCCGAAGGGCATAAGATTCGCTCGAATTCAAGCCCATCAATGACATCTGGATCAGCGGCATATTCGGTCAGGTTCTCCTTTTTGTAAAGCTCATAGCCTGTTGCAACGATAATAGCCCCAACCTTAACCTCCTCAAACCAGTCTTTTTGATCGTACCGAATCGCCTGCGTGGGACATACCTTGGCACAGATACCACATTTGTCCTTTGTGAGCTTCAGACAATGATCAGCATCAATGACCCGCTTATTAGGAACCGCCTGAGCGAATGGACTGTAAATAGCCTTTCTTGGGCCAAAATCAAGCCACCGGTCGAACTCAGAAGGAACCTTGGTAGGACACTTTTGCTCACATTGCCCACAACCTGTGCATGCATCCCAGTCTACATAGGTCGCTTTGTGGCGTATCTTGACCGTAAAGTCTCCCACCTCTCCAGCTACTGATTCGATTTCACAATAGGCCTTGATGTCAATGTTTGGATGCTGCCCACACATCACCATCTTTGGGGTGAGAATACACTGGGGACAGTCAAGGGTAGGGAAAACCTCGGAGAGTTGAACCATATGCCCCCCAATGGAAGGTGTTCTTTCCACCAGGATAACCTGGTAACCCCCATCGGCAATATCCAGAGCCGCCTGGATACCTGCTACACCACCCCCAATAATGAGGGCTTTGGTTTCAATATTACGGTTCACGCAATCAACCCCTTTGACTTCAACAGAGGAACGGGATCATTGTAAGAAAGTTCGAAGCGACACACCAACGGATCTAACCCAAAGGCAATAGCCATCAGTTGCGTAAAATAGAGAACTGGCATGGGATGAAATCCTCTGAAACGCTCCTGGACCTCCCTCTGTCGGTTATCCAGGTTGAAATCGCACAGAGGGCAGCTCAAGGCAATGACCTCAGCTCCATTTTGCTGGGCAGAAGTCAGGATGTCGTGACTGCATGAAGCTACCACATCCTTTCGGTTCACCGTCTGGTAAGCACCGCAACACTCTGTTTTGTAGGGACTTTCTATAACCTCTGCACCCAATGCTTTTAGAACATCCTCCATGACCGTCGGGCGTTCCACATCATCGATCCCTATAGAGGCAGGGCGCAACAACATACATCCATAATAAGGAGAAACCTTCAACCCAGTAAGAGGTTTTTTAACGGCTGCCTTGATCTTATCCATTCCTATCTCATCACGTAGAACCTCTAACAGATGGACTACGGTAACATCCCCTTCATAATCAATTTCCTCGTCTAAGTAGCGATTGATCCGATCTCGCTTTTCCTCATCTGCGAGGAAAAACTCGTTGGCACGCTTTAAGGTGTTATAGCACATGGAACAGAGAGTAAGGACTCGGCTACCCCCCTGCTCTTTGGTGCGTATAAGGTTTCTGATAGGGGCCAATTGGTGAACGAGATCATCCGAGGAAAGGGAATAAACGGTACCACAACAATTCCATCTCGGCAGTTCCTCCATCTCAATGCCCAACACCTTGGCGGCGGCAAGGGCAGAGTCTTCAAGATCTTTCGCCTTTGTCTTAAGGGTGCATCCCGGGTAGTAAGGAATCTTCATGTGAAATCCTTTCTTATCCACTCATCTTTCTCAGGTTGCTCACGATGGCAATCTGAGGGAGTTCAGCGAGAAGTTCCGCGGGCAGGCTGGTCGCCTCCACCTTGTTCCTATTCTTCTGTCTGAGGGTTACCAGTCGCAGTGCCTCCATAATTTTGGCAATATCTACGCCCCGGGGACACCGGACGGTACAGGTCTGGCATGAAAAGCAGATCCAATAACTATTCACCTGGGAAAGCTCCTCTTCCTGACCCAACTGTGCCAGTCGGATAACATGGGAGGGGAGTATATCCATCTCGAAGGCAGCGGGACACCCAGCGGAACACTTCCCACATTGGTAACACTGGAGAAGATCCTGCCCACTGATCATCTCGACCTTTTTGACAAAATCACCCCTCACTCTCTCTCGCGACAAACGTATCTTCATCTCAAACCTCGGTTTCCGTCCTCTTACTAAAATTTATTTTTCGGGGAAAACCAGTAGTTGTAACCTATTACGGTATTACGGGGCTTCAGCATACCGCTTCATTCCTTCCTGATAGAGATCGCCGCCAAACGTATCATTGATGACGAAAAGTGGCAAATCCTTGACCTCCAACCGCCGGATCGCCTCTGGGCCCAGATCTTCGTAGGCGATAACCTCACTGGAGATGATGCTTTTCGCCATCAGGGCACCTGCACCCCCGATTGCTCCAAAATATATGGCCTTGTATTTCTTGATGGCTTCAACCACCTCTGGGGCCCGGTTCCCCTTCCCGATCATCCCTTTTAGTCCTGCTGCAAGGAGCCGAGGCGCAAATGGATCCATACGGTAGCTTGTCGTGGGGCCTGCGGAACCAATAGGTTTGCCAGGCGGGGCTGGAGCTGGACCCACATAGTAAATCACATTCCCCTTCAACTCAAAGGGGAGTGGTTTTCCTACATCCATTAGGTCAATCAGGCGCTTGTGCGCAGCATCCCGCGCCGTATATATAATCCCAGAAAGCAGGACCCTGTCCCCGATGCGCAGGGATTCCACGTCCGCGACGGTGAGAGGGGTTTTCAACTTGATTTCCTGACTCATAGCAACCCCCTATAAAGTAGCCTCTTTATGGCGGCCTGCGTGACATTGAATATTTACTGCGAGGGGAAGTGAGGCAATATGACACGGCACCATCTCGATGTGCACGGCCAAGGCTGTTGTTCTGCCTCCCAACCCACCCGGGCCAATCCCAAGTTTGTTGACCGCTTCGAGGATTTCTCTCTCCAGTTGATCCAGCTCCGGGTCCGGGTTTCTCGTTCCTATAGGACGCAGCGTCGCCTTTTTGGCCAGAAGTGCCGCTCGCTCGAAGGTTCCCCCAATCCCGACACCCACGACAATGGGAGGACATGGATTGGACCCCGCTTCCAGAACTCGTCGGACGACATAGGACCGCACCCCATCAACCCCTTCAGAAGGGGTAAGCATGACCACGCGGCTCATGTTCTCACTCCCACCCCCCTTTGGCTCCACGATGATGCGCACCGAGTCACCTGGGACAATCTGGGTATGAATGATGGCAGGCGTATTATCGCCAAGGTTCTTCCTTGTAAAGGGATGGCAGGTGGATTTCCGAAGATAGCCCCTTTCATACCCTTGACGAACCCCTTCATGGATTGCCTCTTCGAGGCCTCCCCCCGTGAAGTGAACATCCTGACCTACCTCTAAAAAAATAACGGCCAGCCCCGTATCCTGGCAGATAGGCATTCTCTCTTCCCGGGCAATAGCGGCGTTCTTGAGAAGAAGGTCGAGCACCTCCTTTCCAGTCGGAGAGGGCTCAGCTTCACGCATCTTTCGGAAGGCCTCCTCCACATCGCTTCCCAAATCCACATTCGCCTCGACACAAAGCCTGGCAACCGTCTCCGTAATCCGGCTGACGGGAATTTCCTTCATGACCTCAAGCCCCTTTCATCTCCTTCCACTGTGCCACCGATTTTGACACGGAACTTGCCGACGCATGGAGAGCGCTTTTTTCATCGTAGGTAAGGGCCAGTTCAATAACCTTTTCGACACCGTTTTCACCAAGCACTGCAGGAACACCCACATATACGTCCCGCAGGTCATATTCTCCCTCCAGATAAGCGGAAACGGGGAGGATCCTACGGATATTCAGCAAAATTGCCTCCACCATCTCTGTGATCGATGAAGCTGGGGCATAAAAGGCGCTTCCTTCCCTGAGAAGGCCCACAATCTCACCGCCACCCTTACGGGTTCGCTCCACGAGACGGTCGATGGTTTTCTCGGAAATCAATTCTGTAATGGGGATCCCAGAAACAGAGGTGTACCTGGGAAGAGGAACCATGTCATCCCCGTGCCCTCCCAAGACCAATGCCACCACGTCACTTAAGTGAACTCCCAACTCTTCTGCAATAAAAAGTCTGAAACGTGTGGAGTCCAAGACTCCGGCCATCCCCATGACCCGATTCTTCGGGAAACCAGTTACGTCCTTTACAACATGGCACATAACATCAAGTGGATTCGTCACCACAATTACGACTGCATCTGGGGCAAGCGTTTTAACCTGCTCCGCCACACTCCCTACGATTTTTGCATTGGTAGCCAGTAAATCTGAACGGGACATGCCAGGGCGGCGCGGCAATCCCGCCGTAATCACCACAAGGTCAGACCCTGCAATGGCCTCGTAATCATTGGCCCCAGTAATGGTATGAAGATATTTCCTCAAAGGGGCCGCTTGGGAAAGGTCCATCGCCTTACCCTGGGGCAACCCCTCAACGATATCCACCAGAACCACGTCGGCAATCCTCTTTTCCAGCAGATAAAGACCCGCTGTCGCTCCAACATGTCCAGCGCCAATGATGCTGACCTTCTTCATGATGCCATCTCCTTTATGCGGGAAGCCAGTTTTTCCTGCGTTTGCTGCAGAACTTCAGCAGATCTGTTCAAGGCTTCTTTCTGGTCATCCGTAAGTTTCAATTCAATAATCCGCCGTACACCCGTTCTATCCAGGAGAATCGGGAGGCCGATGCAGACATCCCGGAGGCCGTATTCCCCGGAAACATACACAGGAGCGGAGAGAATCCGATGCCTTTCTCGAATGATAGTCTCAACCATCCGGGCCGTCGAGGCAGCGGGGGCATAAAATGCTGTCCCCCGTTTCATGCTTGCCAGAATCTTATGCCCGGCATCTTTCACATCCTCTCGGACCTGAGTGATCTCTTCAGAAGAAAGCAGCTCCGTCACCGGAATGCCACTGACACGACTGTACTGGGGCAGAAAAATCATATAATCGTGGTGGCCACCAATAAAAAAGGCCTCTACGTCCGTAGAAGCAACTCGAAGCTGCCTGGCAATGATTTCCCCAGCCCGTGCGGCATCCAACACTCCTGCCATGCCCAAAACCTGGTTGGATGAGAATTCCGTCTTCTTCAGGATATAATAGGTCATGGCATCTACCGGCTCCGTCACCACAATGACAATTGCATGTGGAGCAAACTTTGCAATCTCATTGACAAAAGTATCTACTACCTTAACGTTGTCCTCTAAAACGTCCTCACGGGACATGCCGGGTTCCCGAACCTTGCCCGCTGCAACCACCACCACGTCAGAATAGACCAGGTCATACAGGTCATCACTTCCTTTGATAACCACATCATAGTCACGAATTGGACCTGATTCCATGAGGTCCAGGGCCTTCCCAGCGGCATACCCAGGTTTCACATCGATCAAGGTAACATCCGCCACATTCTTTTCAGCGATAAAGAGGGCACAATTTGTTCCCACATTCCCTGCCCCAACGATGGTTACCTTCTTCATGATTCCCCCTCGCTGTGTTTGATTTCCGATTACCCATACCGCTCGTTTTTGCAATTGTCAAGGGTAACATAAAAACAAATTAATTTTCGCATGATGCAAAAAGTCAAGAATAACTCCTAATAATGGTGGATTAGCTTTTCCTCAACCCTCGACTTTTATCTTCAAATCATATCTCAAGCAATTATCCCCTTAGATATCCGATTGCAGTGAGTCACCTTTATTGAAGAAGGAGATAGAAGCACATTCAATCTTGGTGGAATGCACCTTTTTCGCACTACGCTGTTTTTGAGAAGGTTCTGAGTGATAGAAACTGGGGCCTCGATTATAATACACCCATACGACTCAAAATCCGTCGCACCACGCCTTTACCCTCTTCATCCAACTCCTTTTGAGGAGGAAGGGGAGGACCTACGGGGAATCCTTGCATCTCTAACCCTGCCTTCACACACGCCGCCAAGGAATATTTCTGAAACGCCATATTCAGTGGCCATAGCCTTTTTTGAAATTCCAACGCTTCTTCCCATCTTTTCTGGCGGGCCAGTTCATAAAGAGCCAAAGCCTGCTCCGGGATCAAACATGCAGGACCGGCCATCCATCCGACACCCCCCAGCATCATCACAAATACCGGCACATGGGCGGTTGCGCTAAAAATCCTGATCCGGTCTCCCAAGGCGGTAACGATGCTCATAAGCTTTCCAATATTACCAGACGCCTCTTTTAAGTAACCGATATTTTTTTCCTCCGAGAGAATTTTCAGGGTATCAACTGTAAAATCCCATTTGGCAAATTTTGGATTGGTATACAAAACAACTGGGCATGACACAGCACGTGCAATGGCACGAAAGTGTGTAATGATCTGACTCTGATCATTTACCGGAAAATAGGTAGGCAGGATGGTAAGGATACCATCAACGCCTAATCGCTCCGTCTCTACAGCCTCATGAACCGCCCCGCGCGTTGTAAGGTTATTGACACCGGCAATCACAGGGACACGACCAGCCGTTGCCTCAACTACGATCTCCACAACCCTCTTTTTGGTTGCCCAATCGAGATAAACACCCTCTCCTGTGCTCCCCAAGGGGGTCAATCCATGAATCCCTTTTGAGATGAGATGGTTGACAAGATCACGAAGGACATCTTCCCTGAGATTCCCCAACTGATCAACGGGTGTTACAAGATACGGGAAAATCCCATAGAATCCTTTCTCAGGTACCATTAACCCTCCAAAACCCAGTTTGCCTCACAAGCCGCGTATGGTTTTTTGGTCACCCTCACGTCTGACACATTACACTTATATTCTCCCATAGGCACACGATATGATCCTAAACTAACGTGACGTAAAGGCACATTCCTTCGCCAGGGCTATAAAATGGGCTACATCAATCTCCTTAGGGCACACAAACGTGCACGCCTGGGAAGAGTGACACCGGGCGATCCCCTCCTCTCCGTACAATACATTAAACCTTTCCTCCTTCTCCTCTTCTCTCGGATCAAACAGGCGTACAATACTTGCCATCACCGCATTAGGGCCCAAAAAATGCCTATGGCTGCTCATGCAAGCCTCGGCACAGCAGAAGCAGTTGATGCACCGGGTAGCCTCAACATATTGCTCCATAAGGCGTGGGGAAATTCTGTGTTCTTCCCCTTCAGTTAATGGATCAGCGGGTTTAATAAGATAAGGTTTTGCCTTGTGAACCCGTTCATATGCCTGCGATAGATCCACGATCAAATCGCGCAAAACAGGCGCCACGTGAAGGGGCTCTAGGGTGAAGGATGTAGTTTTAAATTGCCTGACGGCATTCTGAACCAGCAACTCACACATCAAAAGCGGCTTTCCATTCACCACTACGCTGCAACTACCACATTGAGCATGCTCGCACGAAGACATCCAGGCAAGGCTTGGATCCTGTTCCTGGTTAATCTTTCGAAGAACATCGGTAAATCGAAGGATACCGCTGACCTCTACAGAATACTCCTGAACCCATGATCTCTTACTTTCGGGATCATAGCGGTGGATATTCAACTTGATTGAATATAGTTTTCCCATCAGTATCTCCTTGCCATAAAATCAAAGTACTCAGAATGCTCGCCCTTCTCTTCAAAAATACTCATGTCAATCGGACGTTTGCCAAGGGTGACTTTCCCATATTCCTGCATATACGCAAGGGTATGGTAATTGAACTCGTCCTTCCTTTCCGGATAATCCTCCCGGGAGTGAGCTCCCCGCGACTCCCTCCTGGCCTTGGCACACTGCGCGATGACCATCGCCACGGTTAAGAGGTTATCCAGCTCCCAACGATCTATTAGCTCCTGATTCATCAAAAGAGAGGAACCTGACATTCTGATATGCTCAGACCTTTCATCGAGTTCTCGGAGCTGCTCGATGGCCTCGTCAAGATCCTTTTCATTTCGAAAAACGCCTACTTTGTCCGTCATTAACTCGCGCATGGCCATGCGAATCTCCCAAAGATTCTCAGCGCCTTTCGCACCAAAATATTTTGAGAATAGGGAAAAGGTCTTTTCACCAGATGCCTTGGGGAGGTCACCGGGGTCATCTGACTCCCTGATATATTCAGCCACACGATCCCCTACAAATTTCCCCATGGTAAATAGTTCCACAAGCGAGTTGGTGCCCAACCGATTGAACCCATGCAGACTGGCAGCCGCCGCTTCTCCAACCGCGTAGAGGCCTGGGACAACCCTATCCGCATCCCTTTGCGCTTCCCCAAACTCATTGGTTGGAATCCCTCCCATTTGGTAATGGCAGGTTGGCCTGACCGGGCAAAGATCCTTTTTTGGGTTAATCCCTGCAAACCTTGAAAAAAAGCTTGTGACCTCCGGTAACTTGACATCATGCACATAGTCCGACAGATGCCGGATATCAAGCCAAACATGGGGAAGATTAAAATCAGAACTCATGACACCTCTTCCCTCTCGTATCTCGATCTCAATTGACCGGGAAACTACATCACGAGGGGCAAGGTCCTTTGCCTTTGGGGCGTACCGCTCCATGAAACGCTCCATATTCTTATTTAGTAAAACCCCACCTTCCCCCCTAAGGGCCTCACTCGCAAGGATACCTGGACCTACAATGCCAGTGGGGTGAAACTGAACAGCTTCTAAGTCCATAACGGGCAACCCTTCCCGCAGAACCAAGGCAAGCCCGTCCCCCGTATTCTGACGGCAATTGGTGGTTATCTTATACACCTGGCCAAGCCCCCCTGTGCTAATTATGGTAGCTTTGGCAAGCACAGCGGTAAACTCACCCTTGGGTTCTTCAAAAATCACAGCACCAAGGCAACGTCCATCTTTTATAATCAGCTCCGTTGCAATACTTTGGTTAATAAAGGAGACCTTTCTCTTCAGGCTTTCCCCCCATACCGTATCCATTATTCCTTTACCGGTCCTGTCCGCCTCGAATACCGCCCTGAAGGCACTTGGCCCCTTCCCAAAATCCAATGTGTGCCCCCCAAATGTTCGCCGACTGACACGCCCCTCTTCATTTCGCGTAAAATGCAGGCCGTGATGTTCAAGCCACAACGTTTGCTCCCATGCCGACTCTACAACCTTCTTAATAACATTTTGATCTGCACTGCAATCCGACCCCTTCCACGTGTCAAACATATGATAGATCGGCCTGTCATAGGGATCATTCGGATTCACAGCTGCGAATCCACCTTGAGCCGTTGTAGTATGAGACTTCTGGGGGCTGGACACCTTGGTAACCGCAAGGATTGTTGCCTCAGGTCTCTTGACAAGGATCTCCACTGCTGTTCTAAGCCCCGCACCTCCCGCACCGATAATTAATGCATCACATCTCCTAATAGACCTTATCCGAAACTTACCATCCATATGGGCACTCCTTAAGCGAGATAAAAGGCCAATTTTAGGCCAATGAAGCCAAAATACAGGGTGAGTAAAAGGAGGAGTACAGCCAGACCCCCTCTAAGAAACCTGTTCCCAAGATAATCTTCAATGATAGAATAAACCCCGAAGGCCGCATGGTATAAAACGGCAATCATTAGAACCGCATCCATCATCATCATGGGAAAATGCTGCATCCTGTTTGCAATAACGGCTGCCTGATGACCGGTGGGATAACTAATATGCATGAAAAGCATATGGGCAGGCAACATGACAAACAAAAACCCCCCGGAGATTCGCTGAAATTTCCAAAGCTTTGAATTCGGGGTATCCCATATCCTGCGATATAGATAATAGGTGAAAGCAAGGCTTATGATTAAGATGTTTAACCAGTAGAAAAGAGGGGATACCTCCTCATGTTGACCAGTCACCATAAAAAAACCGAGAAGAAAAAGATATATAAAACCGAGGGAAAACCCCCACACGATCATTTGCCGGTCATCCCTCTGGCCGAAACTTTCATATAACATCAATCTTCCTCCATTCAAGGCATGAAAGATCAGAGGGACAGCCAATATCCACTCCATGAACCTGAAGAAAAGTGTGTCGTAGGTGGCCCACTTAACAGTATACAATGATGGCTCGGGGAGAAAAGAAAGGATATAGACATGGAACAAGAGGAAAAAAATAAGGAGTAACCCGAAGATCCGATGAACCCATGCCAACACAAACTTCCATCCCCTCGTATGGGCATACCATGAAAGAACAGGCAAACGGTCAAGCATACCCGATTCCCCTCCCTCGGGACTATTCGCCATTCCCAGATCAAACCCTGGTTTTTTCATTTTCAGCTGCCTCCCTCTAACCTCTCCATAGCGGTAAGAAAGGGACCAAGAGCCACCTCAATATGTTGGCGGACCACCCTTTCTACCTCCTCTGCAGAGGTACTTCTCTCCTTAAACAGGTCTATTATTTTACGGTGAGTCTTTAGAGAATTCCTAAAATCTTCCTTATAGTATTGATAGGTGTAACGATGCCAGAGTGTATGCATACGGAGATTTCGGAGCAACGTAATCAGAATCTCATTCGCTGAGGCATTGATAAAGATTTCGTGCAGGTAAAGGTGATGTTTTGCATATTCAATAAAATCCTTCTCCCGTGCCGCATTTTTCATAAGTGAAAAGGCCTCTTCCATCTCATCGATATCTGATCGAGTCAGGTTCGCATAGGCAAATCTGGCAGCAAGTCCCTCCAAGACAGCCCTAACGGGGAAATTCTCCTCGATATCCTTCTTTGTAATTTTTCTTACAAACGTCCCTTTACGGGGCAAAATCTCAACCAGACCCTCCTTTTCCAGAACTCTAAAGGCCTCCCTCAATGGGGTGCGACTCACCCCAAATTCGCCTTTTAACGTATCCTCAAGGAGCTGATCGCCACCTTTCAGAACCCCTGTCAATATCTTTTCCCTTAAATGCGCGGCGATCTGATCGGCAAGGGCCATTGGCCTGAAAATTCCACCAGTTTTCCTCTGTTTAAAGGGAAAAAAAGGAATAACCTCGCCTGGATAAATCTGGTTATCCCCCCTTAACATCAAAATGTACCTCCTTTAATCCTGAAATATCTTCGAGACATCCTCAATCCTCTCAAGATTTAGCGCCATATCGATGATGCTATCCCTCTTCTTCACTGAAATTGTATTCCCACAAAGTTTCTTAAACTTTGCGATCAGCTCCCTTTCTGTGAGGGGATTCTCTGGATCGCCTTTGGGATACTCACAGTACCCGCTATATCTTTCCCCATTTGAGATTTCTATCTCCACCCTGGCGGGCCATTTCCGGGGATATAACCGACTCAATTCAGGGGCTTCATGAATGGAGATAAGCGAAACAAGACGCTGAATCTCGGGATCATTCAACCTCTCTTCTACAAAATCACTCAAATCGACATGCCCGAATTTCAGTGCCGTGGCCACGCAAAAGGGGAGATTGAACTTCGCAAGATAAGGGGATCGTGCCTCCACGTCTCCCAGCAGGTCAAGGGCTTCTTGATAAATATAAACATTTACGGAACGGATATCCTGAACATCTGAATTCGGATTATTCCATGCCTTCAGGGATGCTTCGATAGCGGAATGCGTATGCCCACAAGAGGCATACGCCTTTAGGGAATTCTCTGCAGTATGAAAGGTTCTCCCCAATCCCTCTGTCAGGGCACCAAGATCATACCCTACGGACATAGCCTTGAGAAACCCCTTTTCGCCTTCAAAGATACGACTCGCCCCCGTAAGACCCTTTTGAGCCAACAAAGCGGATAAGAGCCCGTTCATGGAGGCTTTTCCTGTGTGCAGCTGCTTACTCATTGCGCCATCGGTCAGAAACTGCCACAGCCCCGCACTCTGGGTTCCTGCGGAGCCAAGAGCCCAAACAAAAGGTTCCCTTTCTAAACCCATAACTTTTGCTGCACCGGCAGCCGCTCCAAAAGTACCGCATGTCCCCGTCGTATGCCAGTACTCGTAGTGTCGCTTGCCTGCAGCCAGAGCGGCTCGTATCCCTACTTCATACCCCGTAAGAATCCCAACTATCAGGTCACGTCCGGACACATGCTCTTTCTCCCCTGCGGCAAAAACAGCCGGCAAAATTGGAGCGGCAGGATGCAAAATTGACTGTCGATGTAAATCATCCATCTCAACCGTATGGGAGGAGGCGCCATTAACCAATGCGGCTATAAGAGGTAGGTGCCGATCCAAACTTGGAATGACCGTTGCTTCATCAGACCCTCTCATCTCCTCAGCAA
>JALTIG010000264.1 GCA_027004185.1 bacterium
ATCTATCACGGCGCCTGAGCCGGAAAGAATATGCCCAAGCCAAGGCCTATCTCAAGAAATATCACCTGGAAATGGGATGGACCCAAGAAATGAACTGAAGATTCGGTTCAATCCTGGCGCTTTCTTCAAGCAATTGACCGAGTGAGAGAATCCGTATCCTTCCCATCATGAATTCTTTCTCTTCCCGCTTAAGAAACCTGAAAAGAAGCCGGACACCAAGCTTTTCATTGCCATTCCCGTGAACAAGGATGATCGATCCATTCCGGACACGTTGACCTTTGGCAAGCCATGCATCCGCCCCTACAGCCACAAACCCCATCTCTCCCAACTGCTTCAGGCGGACAGAATTGAAAACTAATCCGGGGAAACGAAAGAAAGGGCCATTGAAAATTCCCTCACGCCGCATCCTCAGGAACTGGTTTTCCACCTCCCGGGAAAAATCAATGCGAGGATTTACAAGAAAACCTCCTTTGACAGGATGGGTATCTGAGTGATTAATCCAGGTAATGGCCAACTTCCCCTCCCTATCCCACCGGATTAATTGGCCGAGCGCTTTCGGATATCTCTCCATCCATTTTCCGCTCACGGCAATCCCGACCGGAAGAGGTCTGTGGAGTTTTTCTCCCAAAGCGACAAGCATCTCATAGAGAGGGCGGTTCCACGGCTTCGTGGACGGACAGAGATCTGTAGTGATGGCAATCCCTGAAGGGGAGAGCTTTCGGCTCCCATGATTAAAAACGCCTTCTCCTTGCCTAATACGCCTTAAAATCCCCTGGAGCTCCAAACCCGGAGGTTTTCCCCATGCCGGCAGGGAAATCTCAATGACAAGAACCATTCCCCACAAAAACACGCCCATATTCAACCTTCTCTTCCCCAATTTATTCTCCCCTTTCACTCATTGACAAGCCACCCTAATAATATATTATCTCGAGGAATGCGGCATAACAAGGAGGAAAGCGTGAAAACAGCTAACGGTAAACATCCCCTGGAACAGGTTAGAATAATCATTGAATCCCGTACAAAGGCCCCGTTTGAAATCTTTTATCTCAAGATAAGGGAAGAAACGATTGAGTCAAAGGACTTAACCATCGACGGGTATGAAACCGCTGTCACGGAAGGAATGTCAATCCGCATCCTTGACCAACAAAAGATGGGATTCAGTTTTACAACACAGTTGGACACGGAAGGGATCAAAAAAATGGTACAACAAGCGCTGGAAAGTCTGAAGGTTTCCGATGCAGATCCTGCCTACGGGTTTTTGGACCCGTCTGTTCCTAATCCCTCCCTTGCCTTACATGACCCTTCTCTGCTTTCCCTTGAAATGGATCAGAAAAAAGACGCTGTCATGACCATTGAACAATCGGCACACGCCTTTGACCCCAGAATCAAACAGGTTCGAAACGCCCAGATCAATATCCAGGAAACCAATGTCAAATTGTTTAATTCCCTCGGGCTGGATCGTTCGTACTCTACAACTGGTATATCCGCCAACATCATGCTGACGGCAGAGGATAGGAATGGTTCGGAATACGGCTGGGAATCCGCCAGCAGTCACTTTCTCTCTGACATAACTTTTGAAGAAATCGGAGAACGTGCCGCAAAAAAAGCCGTTACCCGTTTGGGTGGAAAACCAGTGCCCAGCGGCCAATACCCGGTAATCCTTGATCAGGAAGTTGTGACAGAGATTATCGGCCTGCTCTCCACCTCTTTCACAGGAGAAAATGTGTATAAGGGAAAATCAGCTCTCAAGGACAAGGTAGGGGACGCAGTTTTTTCAAGGCACCTGACACTGCATGATGGGCTCCTCTTCGAAGAGGGTATGTCCGCAGCTCCCTTTGACGGCGAGGGAGAACCAGGGCGGAAAACACTTCTCATTGACCAGGGCGTCGTGTCTGGATTCCTGTATGATCACTATTACGGCAACAAAGCAGGCCAACCGAGCACTGCAAACAGTGTTCGGCCAGGTATCTCTGCCCCGCCAAGTTGTGGTCCTACCAATCTCTATATCTCACCTGGGGTTTCCTCTTTTAAGGACATGATAGCAGGTGTTTCAAAGGGATTTCTGATACAGGAATTGATGGGTGTACATACGGCCAATCCCATTACGGGAGAGTTTTCTCTGGGGGCATCGGGACAATGGATTGAGGATGGAGAGCTAACATTTCCTATCAGAGGGGTGGCGATCTCCGGGAACCTTTTTGAAATGCTAAAGCATGTGGAAGAAGTGAGCCGGGAGATCAGGTGGTTCGCCACGATTGGTGCCCCATACCTCCTCATCGGGGCATTATCCGTGGCCGGAAACTGAGTAACTACCGTTCGAATAGTCTTTCCAAATCTTTCAGGGAGATAAAATGAACAAACGTGCGTCCATGGGGACAACTCAGGGGAACCATTTCTGCCCGAATCTGATCTAAAAGGCTATAAGCCTCCGGTACAGAGACCTTGTCCTGTCCACGGCTTGCGCTGTGGCAGGCAATGGTGGCCAAAAACTTGTCTGTCTTTTCTGAGAGGCCTTCCAAGGCAGGCATTTCCGAAAACTCCCGCAGCAACGCTCGAACCAATTTCTCGGCCTCCTCTTGCCTGACCCACCGGGGAAGAGACACTACCCTCATAGCCCCCTCTCCAAAGGGCTCCAGGACTATTCCCATCCGCTTTAGATAGGGTGCTACCGCCTCAGCGAGAAGAGCCTCTCCCTGATCCAGGGATAAGATCACCGGGAAAAGGCACCGCTGGCTGGGGATCCGGTCCCCGTAGGCGCGTTTCAACCGCTCGAAAATCAGACGCTCATGGGCTGCATGCTTATCCACAATAAAAATCCCTTCAGCACTGGCACATACGATATAAGTATTGGCTACCACGCCTAACACCCGATATTCATCTGGAATCGCTGAACCCCTTTCAGACCACCCGGAGGGACGTAAGATATCCTTTCGACCCGGAGTATAGGTGGGCACAGAAGGAGCCGCGACGATGGGTGAAGCCGATGGAGATGAACTTCCGGTTCCACCTTCAGAAACCGCCATACTTCCGAAACCCTGCTCCCTCATTCTATTGTTCGACCCTTCCACTACCATCTCTTCAAAGGCTGATCGCACAGGGTTGGGCACCACGGAAAGATGAAGTGCCACAGTTTTCTGAATCCAGCTAAGCATCTCCGCTTCTTGGGAGAGGCGCACTTCAAATTTCGATGGGTGAACATTTACATCCACCAAGGACGGGGGCATCTCCAGATAAAGGACCCCATCTGGGATAAACCCCTTTGGAGCAACGGCATGGTAAGCGCTCAAAACGGCACGGAGGATGCGACGGTCCGTAACCCACCGACGATTCAGAAAGAAAAAGATTCCCCGCCCCCGCACCCGAGTAAAGGGTGGTTTAGCCGCAAGCCCCCATAAACGTGCCCCCTTATAGTAGGAATCCACCAACGCCATGGGCTGATTCAAAAGATCGCTCCAGAGATGTGCCAAACGCTCCTCAACCTTCGAAACCGGGGGAAGGTTTAAAACTCGCTGTTTGTCCTGAATGACTTCAAACTGAACCGTAAGGTTAACTAGACTCAAGGCGTAGAGGGTCCTGAAAAGGTGGAATCCCTCTGTCTTGTCTGATTTCATGAAACGCCTGCGCGCCGGTGTATTGTAAAAGATATCCCGGACCTGGATCACGGTACCCGGTACCATACCGCACTCTTTCACCTGGCGAATATGCCCCCCGTCCAGGAAAATCTCCGTACCCGCCTCATCCTCAGGACGCTGTGTCCGAATCAACATACGTGACACAGCGGCAATACTCGGCAGGGCCTCCCCCCGAAAGCCCAGGGTTGTTACCCGGAAGATATCTTGCTCGTCCCGGATCTTGCTTGTGGCGTGGCGCTCGATGCACATCAGCGCATCAGTCCGGGACATACCCTCACCATCATCCTCAACCTCTAAAAGGCGCTTTCCCATCTGTTCCAAACGCACCACTATCCGCCCGGCCCCGGCGTCCAAAGAATTTTCGATTAGCTCCTTGAGCGCAAACGCAGGGCGTTGCACCACCTCCCCCGCTGCGATCTTATGAATGACAGCCTCGTCCAGCAGATGAATACGGCCCATAACGTTTTTAAAGGTATCAAGGGGTAAAAGAAGGGTCAAGGGTGAATGATAAAAGGCCGAGAGGCAGGGAGGGATTTGATACTCTATTTTTTCGGCTTAGGTAGAAGGCAAATGAAGATTTAATACTTCGTGCCTTATGATCTGATAATACTTATGTATTTCTTCTATTCACGAAATTCGGAAATTATGTTACTTCCCCACACCCAAGCTGTTGGTAATTGTATTGATATAATTAAAGTATCCCACGATAGTCACGGCTTCGAGGATCTGGGAATCGCTGTATCCCGCTGCCCTAACCCGGTCCACATCCTCCCTGAGGATCTTGTAGTTTTCCTTGCTCGCGCATTTTTGACAGAACTGATAGAGGACCCGCTCTTTCTCTGGAACCTGCATATTTTCCAACCCTTCGATCACAGCGTTGATGCGTTCCTCTGGCATCCCGAGCATCCTTGCAATCCGCTCATGTTCGCCCACGCATATCTTACAGCCGTTTTCCTTGGATATCAGGATGGCAATGGTCTCTTTTACAGAGCTATCCAATTCAGTCTTGTTGACCATGAGGGTCCTGAAGATCACGGTGGTGGCCTTGAAAATGTCCGGCCGGAGTGCTAGCATTTTAGAAATTTCTCCAACCTCCCCCAACTTCTTTTCCACGGCCTCTAGGCTTTTCCTCACTTCCTCTTCCATCTCTTCAAACTCAGGCAAATGAATGTATGCCATAGGTCATACCTCCTGCTTATGATGTGCTAAAGTAACAAGCAACAACCAAATGGGCAATAGCCGTCGTAAATCAAAGTATTCTCAGGGGGTAAAAAGAGGTCACAGACAGCCTTCACGAATGGGGAAGGATTCCGTCAAGGGTGTTAAAAGCCTCCTGGAGGGGGACTTCCACACCCATCAAGGGTAAGATGGAATTCACGGGAATCACGATCAGGCTGTTTACCTGCTTCCTCAAATCCTCCAACCCCTTCTCGGCCTTGGAACGCCTCCGCTTGTCTTCAAACCCAAACGGCATGCTGACAACGGCCACGGTAAAAAGGGCCGTTCCCCTGGCGATCCCGGCCACAAGGGGAGAGATGAATGTGCCTGTGGTGCCTCCCATGCCTGAAACAAGAATGGCGGTCTCAGCCCCGTGCATGAGGTCAACAAGCCACTCTTTTTCCTCTTCAACCTTTTGGCACAGATCCTCCGGGAACGGCCTATGGAACCCCCTTTTGGGTTCTGGGCAAAAAGAGACCTTCTCCCCTTTCTTCAAGGCAGTTAACTCCTTCCGATCGGTATCTATGGCAATGATATCGGCGTTCCTGAATCCTGATTCCATCCTACGGGTGAGGGCCCTGATCCCACAGCCCCCAATGGCGATGACCCTTGGGATCATTTTGAAATTTCCAATAGAAGGAAAAGACCGCTTTCCCTGAGCTCGCCCTCATTTGTGATGATGACCTTATAAAGGGGGAAATTGGAAAAATCGGTGTAGGTGTACCGGCGGGAAAGGAGATGGATAAGCGGTTCGAGGCCATGGACGTCCGGTTTGAATCCCTCGAAAAGCGCCTCACCCTCCTCCAGTGGTTCATGGCCGGCGGCTTCACCTTCCTCTCCATCCTCATCACGGTCATCAACTTCTTGAAATAGCCCCCATAGAAAATCAAAGAGCAAAAGGCAAAAGTTGCCTTCCATTGTCTCCAGGCAACTGGGCTGTGTCATGGCCATTGCGTCCACAATCAACCCTTCTGATTGGGGCTCTTCATCACCCTCCCCAATCCGGCGGGACCAGGAGGTGGAGCATGGCGTAGGGGGTGGAGAGGACATAGACATTGTCGAGATGCTCACCGTAGATGTTGATGTAGCTGCGCAGGTGTTGAATCGCCCTGTTCACCTCCTCCATCTTCACGCCCTTGTTCTCGGTGAAGAGGAGGCTGAAACTGGCCTTTGCCTCCACAAAGGCCCGGCCCTCCCTGGAGGAGAAGTACCCGCACACCACCTCCTCAAGGGTCTGTTCCCCCCTGGACGGCCAGACCTGGAGGAGAAAACACCTCTCCATCTTGCAGAAGGCCTCCAGGTCGCTGTAGGCAAGGCAGATCAATCCATAATACTGAGAGGAAAGGATCAGGGTCAGGAGGTGGGCAATGGCCGAGGCGATATCCCAGCCCCGTCCATAGACCACGTTCCTTAGGAATCGGGTGGGGACCGGGGAAGGGGTGAGGAGGAATTTCAGGACGGCCCCCTCGGCCGCCTCCGCCATGGCCTCCGCAAGGGAGAGGTGCTCTGCGGGGGACTCCGTGGCGACGATCAGAATCTTGGCCAGGGCCACCTCCACGGCGAAGTGCTCCATCCCCTTCCCGTGGGTGAGCTCCGTGATCCTCGGGACGAATTCCCTGAAGGGGTAGGATCGCCAAAAGGCCCTCTTCGAAAAGGGGGAGAGGGTGAAGACGGCGGGACGGGGGATGTGTTCATACCAGTGTTCCGGCC
>JALTIG010000265.1 GCA_027004185.1 bacterium
TTCATGAGCCGCCACTCCCGGACGGGAAGGACATCCGTTTCTAACCCCAATGTCCGTGGCATCTTTCCATGGTGCTTACGGATAAGGGGCGGAATCTCCCTTCGTGAGCGAATGGGAAGCTTCAGGTCAATTCCCGATTCCCGCGCGCCTCGTCTGAAATCCTTTTTGATGAGATGGATCGGTTCCCCCTGTGCGGGGACGAAGAGATAGGAGCGTTGGAGGGTGCCCGTCAGGTAGAAGACGTCAATCTTCTGGATCCAGAGGGAAGACTCGATGTTGCCTTCCCGGAGTGCCCGCTGCAGGCGGGCAACGCGTTGATGTATTTCATCTTTAGGGACAAGGTAATATCCGTACATGGTAAGGGTAAAAAAGTGGCCCGAGCCACACACGACCCGGGCCATTATGTTTTAAAGTGTTATTTTTTTGGTTTTGGCATGACCGCTTCAAACATCTCCTCATCATAAGGATGACCCTCGGCAATCATCTTCCTTAATTTGAGGATATCAACATCGGTGGCCCCTGTAATTCTCTTGGTGTTAAACGCACTCATACCCATATCGAACTCTCCGTATGCCTGCGCATTCGCGGCCCACCACATAATCGATTCCGCTTTTGTCCTTTCCCATGCAGTCTTCTTGGTTGCCCTGATCATCTGAAAAGACATAGCTACCTGCTGTGGATACATATTGGCAAAGGTCCACGCAATATCCATGCATTTTTTGTCGAGCAGGGAGCGATCTCTTGGAAGTTCCTTAACCATTGCCTTTGCCTCTTTCGCCTCTTCCCCCGTCTTATACTCACCATATACGATTTCACCATTCTCCACGTACTTATCTGTAATAACCTGGGGGTTACGGATGAATTTTCCGTCCTTTTTCAGGACCGGAACCACGCTGTGAACATAGTTCTTTCGCAACATTTTATAGGCGCTCCATCTCTCGCATGAGACGGCATGCCACATAGCGTCCTGCATAGTCATTTCGAGAGGCTTAAACTGACAGGCGCCACCCATAGCAGTAGAACCGTGAAGGGGGCCCACTTGTGAGAAGAACGCTAAATCCGAGGCCACGGTAAGGTCACAAACGCCACCGATTTCCTCACCGCCACCCACGCTCATCCCATTGCAGCACCTGATGAATGGCTTGGGCGATGTCCATACCGCATCAAATGCTCTCCAGTAAACCGACATATACTCTTGGGCATCCATAGGTCTCATCACATAATATTCAGAATACTCTGGAACGTTCCCACCTGTGCAGAATGCCGTCGTCCCTGCACCTGTCAAGACCACGGTAACAACACTCGGATCATGGGAAGCCTTATCAAAGGCAGCCGCTGTGGCATGGAGCATTTCGAGGGTGTACGAATTATACTGTTTTTCATTGTCCAAGGTAATCCACGCAACATACAGCCCTTCTACTTCATTGCCATCAGGATCTACCAATGGTCTTTTCTCATAGGTGGTCCTGGGTGGCGCATCTGCATTGAGATACTTCTCATCATACATCTGATGATTTTTCTTCATATCCTTAGGTGCCCTTGGGATCCAGTCTAAAGCCATGATTTCCTCCTTATGTGTCTAAAAAGGGTTAACAACGAATCCCCGATTAGAAATATTCATGGGAGCTTTTTCATAGATCTCAGTAATCGGGTCCTTGTAATTTCTTCTCGCGAAGTTCCTCATATCTTTTGTATATTTTCCACCCCCTTTCTTGGTTTTCTAATTTCTTAGAAATCCGGTTCCAGGACAATCCGCTTGACCGGCGGCGTTCTGTGCGCCTCCTCGAATGCTTCGGCGATGGTGCTCATGGGCCTTGGGTCCACGAAATTTTCGATGTTGATCTTTCCCGTCAGAACCATATCCAAGACAATCGGATAGTATTCCGGCAGGCAGCCCCATGTCCCGATGATCTCCGCGTCGAAGGCCATGAGCCTACTAATACTATACTCCAGTTTTTGGAGGCCAAATCCCACAACGATGAGTTTTCCGATAAAGCTCAACAGGGTCAGGGCAATCTCCTGGCCGGGCCGAGTCCCCGTCACCTCGAAGATCTTCCAGCCGTAGCTGGGCAGGCCGTTTTCCTTGCAGAGAGCACGGAATTCCTTTGAGATCGCCCGGGCATCTTTATCTGTAG
>JALTIG010000266.1 GCA_027004185.1 bacterium
TAGGGCCAGATTCTTTTCATGCTCCGATGAATTGTCATACATAAAGGTTCTTCTCCATTTTTCTTATTCTTATCATACGTTAATTTCGAGTAGGGTCAAGCCTTTCTGCCCGAGCAGATCAGTGGACAAGAAAAAAAACAAGAAATCAATCTGGAGTGCTCCACCAGGATATGCCGATGGTAGCCTTCGATTATTCCTCAGGGACGACTTTGCCGATAAAGGGAAGGTTACGGTGTCTCTGGGCGTAGTCAATGCCATACCCCACCACAAAAACGTCTGGGATTTTGAACCCGACATAATCTACCTCCACCGGGACCATCCGTCTATCCGGTTTATCAAGAAGGGCGCAGATCTTAAACGAAGCCGGATTCTTTAAAAGGAGATAATCCCTTACTTTTTCCAGGGTATACCCCGTGTCGATGATGTCTTCGACGATAATTACGTCTTTATTCCTGATATCCTCTTCCAAGTCTTTGTTGATTTTGACCTCCCGTGAACTTTCCATCGATGCCCCGTAACTCGAAACAACCATGAAATCGATTTTTGCCTCTAACTTAATCTCCCTTGAAAGGTCAGCCAGAAAGATGGTGGACCCCCTTAAAAGACCAACCAGGATTACGTCTTCAGAGTTTTGGTAGTCTTTGGTTATCTGTCGGCCGAGCTCCCTGACCCTGTCTCTAATCTCTTTTTCTGGGATCAAAACATCTACATGGTACTTCATCAATCCATACCCACCTTGATTTACAAATTATCATGATCATCATTCCTATCATACATTAACGAAAAATAAAATGAGATCATCCTGAAAAATACCACCCTTAGCATAAAAATCCTTGACAAATCTTTATTATTCATCTATATGTTAAAAAAAGCACAAGCGCTGATGAAATGATGAAGCTGATAAAGCAAGCTCGAGGCGAAAAAAACTAACGCAGGATATGAGGAAGGCATGTATTTATACGTGGCAGGTATCAATCGGGAGGGGAAAGAGGGGGGGGTGCAAAACATTTGCATCGACCCTTCAAAACAAATTATAACTTAGGAGGTTTGAAGTGGAAGCCGCTCGAATATTTTTCTGGAATGTAGGACATGTTCGCATTTTGATTTACATTTTTGCAATCATCCCGGTTGCCTTTATCGTTGTAGGACTTTATAGGCGATATCTTTTGTGGAAACAGGGAGTTGATGATAACCGGACTCAAAACCTAACTGCACGCATCGGATCACTAATTCAAAATGGACTCTTTCAAAGGCGTGTTTTAAGAGAAGTATACCCTGGTTTGATGCATGCCTTCATGTTTTTCGGTTTCGCCATTCTTTTCATTGGCACCGTAATGATCGCTTTCCAGGAAGATTTCACCCTTCCCGTGTTCCATTGGGTGTACCTGAAAGGGGAATTCTATCTTTTTTATTCTCTAATCCTTGATATCTTTGGTGCCTTTGCCATTATTGGTGTCCTCATGGCCCTTTATCGTCGACTCATCCAAAAGCCAGAGCGGTTGGACAGTCGAAAGGACGACAACCTTGTACTTTATCTTTTCCTCTTTGTCCTCGTCACTGGTTTTATGGTTGAGGGCTTTAGGATTCTGACTAATGAACTTCCTAAACATCCTGAGTGGAGCAAGTGGTCTCCCATCGGTCTGCTGACCGCTGATATATTCAGGGGACTTGGTGTTGGAACCCCCACCGGTCTAAGCCTACACCGCTTCTTTTGGTGGATTCATATGATTGCTGCCTTTGCCTTTCTCTCTATTATCCCGTATACTAAGTTAATTCACATCTTCACTGGCGCTGCCGATACCTTTTTGCGTCCGGATCCTCCGGTAGGCCGACTGATTCCTTTGGATATTGAAAATTCCGAAACCTTCGGGGTTGAAAAATATAGTGAATTTAGCTGGAAACAGCTTTTCGATCTGGATGCGTGTATCCGTTGTGGACGGTGTCAGGATGTTTGCCCCGCTTACATGTCCGGGAAACCACTCTCTCCGAAAAACTTCATTCAAGATCTGAGAGCCGGATTGAAGAAGGGGCTTGAAGGGGAAAACCCTCCTTCTATCATCGGGGTTGTCATGGAGGATGTGGTAACCTGGTCCTGTACGACCTGCCGCGCCTGTGAAGAGGTCTGCCCGCTTTTCATAGAACATGTCCCCAAGCATATTGAATTAAGACGGCACCAAATGCTTGTAAAAACGAAATTTCCCTCTGAGCTTCGCACCACCTTACGGGGGATCGAGCGACAGGGAAACCCCTGGGGAGTTCCGAAGTCCCAGCGGGATGAGTGGACGGGAAATCTCAAGGACATGGAAGTGCCGGAATTTACGCCAGAGATTGGTGAGAAAGGCTATCTCCTCTGGGTGGGTTGCGCCTGTTCCGTAGATGAAAACAACATGAAAACAGCCATGGCCATGGTCAGGTTACTATCCGCCGCCAAGATCCCCTTTGGCATCCTGGGAAAACAGGAGCTCTGTTGTGGGGACCCCGCCCGAAGGTTGGGAAACGAGTATCTCTTTCAGATGGAGGCGGAGCAGAACATTGAGCTCTTTAAGGAAATGGGGGTAAAGCGTATCATTACCCTCTGTCCCCACGGATATCACACATTCAAGAATGAGTATCCAGATTTTGGTGGGAACTATGAGGTTTATCATTATGCAGAAATTCTGGGTCAGATTATAGACAAGCTTCCCATTAAGAAGGAAAGCGGTACCGTTACGTATCACGACCCTTGCTACCTTGGCCGTTACAATGGCATATACGATATTCCACGAGATATCATCCGCAAAACAGGGCACCAACTTAAAGAAATGACTCATAACCATAGCAAAAGTCTCTGCTGTGGAGGCGGTGGAGGCCGGATCTTCATGGAGGAAGAAAAGGATCAACGTGTCAGTCATCTGAGAATCGCCGAAGCGGTCGAGACAGGGAGCCGCACCGTTTTAACTGCCTGCCCACACTGCCTGACTATGCTCACCGACGGTGTCAAGGAAAAAGAGTTGGAAGGTCAGATTGAGGCTGTCGACATCGCTCGCTGGCTGGAAGGTATGATTGAAAAGCAAGAAGAGGTAGAGCAGTCCTAACCTAACGGATAATAAAGCCTGCTTTAAGAGGCCCCTGATTTGCGTCAGGGGCCTCTTTTGGTTGATAGTAATGGGGAAAACTGGATTGATGGCCGTTTTATGGAACTGACAGGGCGCAAATTGCTCTGACAAACGATGAGTTGACACTTTCTCCCTTTTAAGGTATATTTAAATATGTTCAATTTAGGATGCTTTTTTATTGTTTTCGGTTTAAATAATGGGTTTCTAAGTTTTCAAGACCCGCTTTGAGTTACAAAATATTAGAATCTTTTTTAAAATTAGGGGAGGGGTGACATGTCTAAATCTAAATGGATCGTATGGTTTGATGAGATCGGCATGAGTGATTTACCGTTGGTAGGAGGAAAGAATGCCTCGCTGGGGGAGATGTATCGTGAACTTTCATCGAGGGGAGTAAACATCCCTTACGGTTTTGCCATAACGGTGGATGCCTACCATTATCTGCTCGATTCCTCTGGGATGCGTCAAAAAGTGGAAGAACAACTTCGCATGCTCGATGTGGATGATCTACATGCCTTGCAGAAAACAGGCAGTCGGATCCGGCAGATCATTGAAGGTATCGAATTCCCGGATGATCTCAAAAAGGAGATTCTGGATGGATATAAGAAACTCTGTGACCGTTATGGGGAAGAGACTGATGTAGCTGTTCGTTCAAGTGCTACGGCGGAGGATCTCCCTGATGCGAGCTTTGCAGGTCAGCAGGATACCTATTTAAACATCCAAGGTGAAGTTGGACTGATTGGTGCCTGTAAGAAGTGCTTTGCATCTCTCTTTACCAACCGTGCCATCACCTACCGTGAGCATAAACATTTCAACCACTTTGATGTAGGCCTTTCCATAGCGGTCCAGAAGATGGTCCGTTCGGACCTTGCATGTTCGGGGATCATGTTCACACTTGACACAGAATCTGGCTTTAGGGACGTCGTTTTCATCACTGGGTCGTATGGGCTGGGCGAAAATATTGTTCAAGGGATCGTAAACCCGGACGAATTTTATGTTTTTAAACCAACCCTTGTCAAGGGATACCGGTCAATCATCCAGAAATACCTAGGACGGAAGGAGTTTAAGATGATCTACTCCATGGAGGGAACGACCAAAACCAAGGATGTGCCCGTCCCTCAGAAAGACCGGGATTCCTATATCCTGGAAGAGGACGAAATCCTTCAGCTTGCTCGATGGGCGGTGATTATCGAGGATCACTATTCAAAGTTGCATGGGCGTGACTGCCCCATGGATATTGAATGGGCCAAGGACGGAATCACAAATGAACTGTTTATCGTTCAGGCACGTCCTGAAACCGTGAAATCCAGGGGAAACGAACTTGTGCTTGAGACATATGAATTAAAAGAGTGGGGGAAGCGTCTTTTAGTGGGAAAGAGCGTTGGGGAAAAGATTGGGGTAGGAAGGGTAAACATCATTCAGGATGTCAAGGATATCGTTAATTTCAACGAAGGAGAGGTTTTGGTAACGGAAATGACCGATCCTGACTGGGAACCCATCATGAAGAAAGCAGCGGCAATCGTAACCAGCCGGGGGGGAAGGACCTGCCACGCGGCGATCATCAGTCGGGAGCTGGGTGTTCCTTGCGTAGTGGGCACAGGCGATGCCTGTGAGGTATTAAAGGATTACGATTATGTTACGGTATCTTGTGCTGAAGGTGAAACAGGGTATGTGTATGAGGGATTGTTAGAGTTTGACATCAACCGCATCAACTTAGAAAGTCTTGAACGACCCAAAACGAAGATTATGATGAACGTGGGGAACCCTGATAATGCCTTCGCCCTTTCTTTTATTCCTAACGATGGGGTTGGGCTGGCCAGAGAGGAGTTCATTATCAGCAACTATATTCAGATACACCCTCTTGCCTTAGCACGATTCGAGAAACTTGACGATCCGGAAATTATTCAAAAGATCAAACAAATCACCCGTGCTTACACGGATAAGAAACAGTTTTTCGTTGACAAGCTAGCGCGCGGAATCGCCAAAATCGCTGCAGCCTTCTACCCCAAAGATGTTATTGTTCGCCTCAGTGATTTCAAGACCAATGAGTATGCAAATCTCATTGGCGGGAAATACTATGAACCCGAGGAACACAACCCCATGCTCGGTTTCAGGGGGGCTTCCCGTTACTATAATCCTAACTACAAGGATGCCTTCGCCCTTGAGTGTGCCGCGATCCTTAAGGCGCGTGATGTCATGGGCCTCACAAATATCAAGGTGATGATTCCCTTTTGCCGGACAGTGGAAGAGGGAAAAAAGGTTCTCAAAACCATGGAAGAATTCGGGCTAAAACAGGGAGAGAATGGCCTTGAGGTTTACGTTATGTGTGAAGTGCCCAGTAACGTGATTATGGCAGATGAATTCAGCCAGATATTTGATGGGTTTTCTATCGGGTCCAACGATTTGACCCAGCTAACCCTGGGGTTGGACAGGGATTCCGAGAATGTTGCCCACATCTTTGATGAAAGAGACCCAGCTGTGAAACGAATGGTTAAGAGTGTGATCGATGTGGCAAAGAGAAATGGCGTCAAGATTGGTATCTGCGGTCAGGCACCCAGCGATTACCCTGAATTTGCTGAATTTCTCGTGGAATGTGGGATCGATAGCATTTCCTTAAATCCTGACACGGTAATTAAGACAACAACTGCGATCCTCGATACGGAGAAACGGCTCAAAAAGTAATGTGAGTAAGATACACATTTTTTGAAAGCCATGAGCAGTGGACAAATCCTTCCTAAGGGGGAAATCCTGAAGTCCACCACCAATGGACGCTTTGAACCCTCTTTCTAAAACGATGGGGGCAAACTCATCTACAAGCTTCTCTGGGCAACCAAAGATGCCAATTCTTTGCTGCTTCCCATATAGTGATTCACACACATCTCCCTTGTGGATCAGGTGTTGCACTGATATAAACAGAGGTATGCATACATGAAAAAAAAGGAGAATCTATGCTCGCTTCTTGGCTAAATCATCGTTTAGATCCTATCATTTACAAACTGACACCGAAACGTTCCCATCACGCTATCCACCCGGATCTGCTCACCATCCTGGGCTGTTTGGTGAATCTCGCAGCCGGGATTGGTTTTAGCTTTGGATTTATCCTATGGGGAGGAATCCTCCTTCTTGTGGGAGGATTCTTCGATATGATGGATGGCGCAGTGGCCCGCCAGGAGTCCAGATCGACCCCTTTTGGTGGCTTTCTTGATTCCGTTCTCGACAGGTACGCAGACCAGTTTGTCCTTTTTGGCATTCTCATCTACTTTTCCAGACAAAACGCCATCTTATGGGTTGTGGTTACCGCTATTGCTATCATGGGAATCACCATTACACCGTATGCCCGGGCACGAGCGGAAAACATCATTGAGACCTGCCAGGTTGGGATCCTGGAAAGGGCGGAACGGGTGATCATCCTATCCGCCGGCGCACTGCTTGGATATCTAATCTACGCAATCCTTGTCATTATGGTTTTATCAAATGTTACTGTCCTCCAGCGGATCTATCATACCTTCCGAAAGACGCATACAGGAGAAGACATCAAGGGATAAACTCACCGGTCAAAGACCTGATTTCATCTATCAATGGCTCTTCTAAATCATCAGGTGGTAGCCGTCGGATAATTCTCCCCTTTCTGAACAAAAGTCCCTTTTGGTTTCCCCCTGCAATACCTACATCCGCTTCCTGCGCCTCCCCTGGGCCGTTTACGACACAGCCCATGACAGCGACTTTCAGAGGGGTTTTCACCGATATCAGGCGGTTTTCGATCCGTGTGGCAAGGGAAATGACATCGATTTCGGCCCTGCCGCAGGTAGGGCAGGAGATCATCTCAACGCCCCGGTGGCGAAGACCAAGATCCCTTAGTATCGCATAGGCCACCCGAACTTCCTGCACGGGGTCGGCAGAAAGCGACACCCGCATGGTATCGCCGATTCCCTCTGACAACAGGATCCCCAACCCGATGGCGGAGCGGATGGTGCCAGAAAATATGGTGCCCGCCTCGGTAATCCCGATATGAAAAGGATAAGGTACCCTTTTCGCAAGGAGACGGTAGGCTTGAACCGTACGTAACACATCGGAGGCCTTTAGGGAAACCTTGATATCGTAAAACCCTTCCTTTTCAAGAAATGCTATATGGCGAAGGGCACTTTCCACCATTGCTTTAGGGGATCGTCCATACCTTTCGACCAAGTCCCTTTCAAGGGACCCAGCATTGACACCGATTCGAATCGGTACGTTCTCCTCCCTTGCCACCCGGGTAACCTCACGGACTTTTAGCTGACTCCCAATATTTCCAGGATTGATCCGCAGCCCGTCTATCCCATTTTTGAGCGACAACAAGGCCAAGGCGTAGTCAAAATGGATGTCGGCAATGACTGGAATGGGAGAAGAGGAGGTGATAACGGATAAAGCCTGCGCAGCCTCCCTGGAATTTACTGTAACACGCACAATCTCGCAACCAACCTCAGCAAGTTTATTGATCTGTGCAAGGGTCTGCTGGCTGTCTCGCGTGTCCGTAGTAGTCATGGATTGAACCGAGATAGGGGCGTCTCCCCCCACTTGTACAGATCCCACAAAAACGGGGCGTGTGACACGCCTTTTACCTGGTAATTCCATCACCACCCCCAATACAAACGCTCAGCCAGGGCCTTTGGCAACCCAGCTTTGATCACCTTTTCCGATGCCTTTTGGATATCATACTTCACATGATAAAATCGGATAGATTGTTTGTCTACATCATAAATCAGGTACGATGCCATGGGAATACTATCTCGTGGTTGACCCACACTCCCAGGATTGATCAGGTACAGGCAATCCGACTCAAATGTAAGGGTTTCAGGCACCCCAGAGGTCACATCTCCGGAACGGTAGGTAAAGACCCTCCGTTGGTGGGTATGACCAAAAAATCCGATGGCAATACGAGGATACATATGGGTCATCTCATGGAAATCCTCTACCGCATCCCGCTGAAAAAAGAGATAACGATCCGGATCAATCAGGGAACCATGCATCAAGAGAAACCTTTCCCCTTCTTGGTGAAACCGAGGCAACTGGCTTAAAAACAATATATCCTCTTTGGATAAATGATGTTTCGTCCATTGGATTGCAATGGCTGCCGTCCTATTAAAATCGCTTAACGAAATTTTATCACACACTGCGCAATCGTGGTTCCCCGATAGACAAAAGATATTCCTTTCCCTGCAGAGCGCGATACAGGCGGAGGGATCCGCATTATATCCCACAATGTCACCAAGACAAATTATCTTATCTATGGATTGGTTGGAGATATGGTTCAAGACCTCTTCAAAGGCCTCAAGATTTGCATGAATGTCTGAAATAATAGCCAAACGAGTTCCCATCTTTACTCACCACTTTTTTCAAAGGTACTTGTCCACCCCATTACAGAGACTTCTGATGCACGTCATCCTTCCATGTCTGAGGTGAAGGCAAACACTCAGGGAATTTCTCCCTTCTTCTAGTCCTTAGTCCCTCAATGAAAGATAGCCTTTAGTTTTCATGGTGCCTTAAACTTCACATGAAAAATAAGCTTCCTCTTGGGACTATAAACAAGGATGTGAAATTCTGTAAACCGTTCCATTCCTTTCGGATGACGCAATTTCACCAGAACAGGTAAAAACCTCTTGTCAATCCTAAAAGGGTAGCCATACCGGGGGAGGAGCTTGTAACCTGCAACGCTCCCCGATGGATAGGATACTACCACTCCAGTTTTTTGGGGAATTTTAGGCCTATATATCCCTAAGAGGATATATCTGCCGTAAATCTTTTTCAAGGTGTTTTTATATAACCGAAAGGTTACTTTTGACATCCCAGGCGAGACAATAATCTTGGGTTCACGGATCTGAAATGTCACCCTTGACACCGGTTTCAACGTTTCGATACGTGAAAGAAACTTCTTAAACGCAACAAGGTTCTTATCAGGCACGGGCCGTTTTCTTGGAACAATCGGGAGGGGTTGAATAACAGGGCGCTTTTGAACGGGAGTCGTGGTCTTTGTCTCAAAACCTTGGTTTTTAATGAGGTGTTGCTTAAGATCACCATTCTCGCTTTTCAAGCGCTTTATTGACCCTTGTAAGTGCATGATTTCAAGGTCTTGAGTCTCAATCCTGTGCCGTAATCGGTCGATTTTCTTTAAAAGAGTGGCAACCTCATGCCCGCTCAAATAAAAGATATAGGCCTGACGCCAGTAAAGATAGGTAAAGAAAGAGGTCGTAACCAGCACAAAAAGGAGCAGAAAAAAAATAAACTTTATTATTCGGAAAGATACCTTCCTGGATTTGACCTGCCCTTTCTCTCTAATAACGAGGAGATGAATCTTTTCGTGTTTTGTACTCATGCCCTGTAATTCCTGATATTTCAATCCTTGAGAATACTTCTTTTTTCCCGATTCTTCGAGAACCCTACAATTTCCTGTGTCATCCCGGGTTACGTAGGTTATATATCTCATTCGATTTTGAAAATCCATAGGGTGCTGCCTTTCCTTATTGGGGAGATTCTCACTTAGGGCCTCCTATTTTGTTGCGGACACAAAAGAGATATGCTATATAATATCTAAAGCGCCCATGGCTCAGTTGGATAGAGCGACGGACTACGGATCCGTAGGCCGGGGGTTCGAATCCTCCTGGGCGCACCAATGAAAACAAGGGGTTAGGTGATTCAGCCTAATCCCTTATTTTTTTATTGGTAACATACTGGTAACAAAACTTTCATTTTCCTCTCTTATGCCGTTGATTTTTTGCCAATTCTCAACCTCTTCACATCTATAATTTTTGAAAGGATACCCAAGGGGGTCAAAAAAGGATTTAATTGATATATACGCCATTTGTAAGCACTATAAACACTTGCAAGAACTTCTTGAGCTGAGCAAGAAAAAGGGTTTAAAAGATCTGTCATCCATCATGTATGGGCTTACCTATTTTGAGGGTGTGGACAGAGAAAGGATCCCCAGGATGTTATGGCAGTTAAACTGGAGAAGGTTAAATCTGAGATCAGAGAATGGGTCATGGAAGTGGTCATGGCTATGAAGAATTAACAATGAATCTCCCATCACATTTTCAAGAGAAATTCCCTCCTTGATGGGAATCTTAGATAACCAAAAAGATCTATCCCCGGTGAAGGGAGTTTTGCCTTTGGCAAATTCATGGGAGAAGGTATTTCATCTGTATTAGCAGCTCCTGTTATTAGGCTGCACACGGTTTTTTTTTGACTTTTCTCATTCAGCCAGACGGTGCCCTTGCGAAATGCTCAGTCTCTCCTGTGTTTGATGACGCTTTTTCATTGACACTTCAGTCACTTTTTTGTTATGAGGGTGGCAAATAAAAGAACTCGCGGTTGTTTTTCAAGTCATATTGAGACAGACTCATCCACTTTAGAAGGAGGTGATCCCTATGTTTGCAAAAATTGCTCTACCGGATATTGATGAAGTGATAAGAAATAAAGATTGGAAAACCCTGAAAGCGGGATTGTCAGAACTGACCCCCCAGGATATCGCTGATATCGTTGCCAGCCTGGAGCCGAAAGATGCTGTCATGGTGTTTCGACTGGTCTCCAAGGACAAGGCCACGGATGTTTTCTCGGAGCTTGAGCCTCCCCTGCAGGAACTTATCCTGACCCGGATTGCAGACCGAGAAATCAAGGCTCTGATTGAAGAGCTTTCTCCAGATGATCGAACGGCACTTTTTGAAGATTTGCCCGGGCGTTTGACCCAGAAGCTTCTAAACCTCCTGCCTCCTGAGGAAAGGAAGGAATCATTGAAGCTACTTGGGTTTCCCGAAGACAGCGTGGGACGGTTGATGACCCCGGATTATGTGGCGGTCCGGCCAGATTGGAGTATTGAAAAGGCCTTCAGACATATCCGTAAATTCGGCAAGGACGCCGAAACGATTGACATGATCTACGTAGTTGATGAGGGGTGGAAGCTAAAAGATGATATCCCCATCCGGCGCTTTATCCTGGCTGAGCAGGATCAGCAGGTTCAGGACATCATGGACTATGAATTCATCGCCATACAGGCGACGGAGGATCAGGAAGAGGCTTATAAAATCATTAAAAAATACAACTTGAACGTATTGCCGGTCACAGATGAGGAGGGCACGCTCCTCGGCATTGTAACCGTGGATGATATCCTGGATGTACTCGAGGAGGAAGTGGACGAGGACTTCCAGAAAACCTCCGCCATTGCGCCCTTCGAAGAGAGCTATTACGCGGCTTCTTCCGCCGTGTTATATCGAAAAAGAGTCGGATGGCTTATGATTCTGCTGGTAACGGATTTCTTCTCTTCAAGCATCATCGCCCACTTTGAATATGCCCTGAAGGCGGTGATTGCCCTAGCGTTCTTTATCCCTGTCCTGATTGACAGCGGGGGGAATATTGCTGCCCAGTCGTCCACGTTGATTATCCGGGCCCTGGCCACGGGAGAGTTGACGGTAAAAAAGTGGTTCTATGTCATTAAGAAGGAGTTGCTGGTCGGGGTGATGATCGGTATTACCCTGGGGATTGTGCTTTACCTTCGGGGATTTTTTTGGCGAGGGGGACCGACCATTGGCATGGTTGTGGGAATGGCCATGGTTGGGATTACGTTATGGTCGAACCTCCTGGGTAGTCTCTTACCGATCGTCCTGACTAAGTTCAAGCTGGACCCAGCGGTTATCAGTAGTCCCCTCTTGACAACCGTAGTGGATTCTACAGGATTGATTATCTACTTCACGCTGGCGAAGATAGTCTTTAAACTATGAAACTGGGTTGGTGATATCCAGGCACGTCCAAGGGTGTGTGTATACACCCTTGAAACAGAAAACGTATACTGATGGTCAGTAGGATTTGGGAGAAGATAATTGGTGAATGGCTGCTGATCGCCAGCCTGGCGGGATGGGGGCTGACCACCTGGTGGCGGGGGCACTGGCCCGCGTATAGCCGCTCGGACCTGAGAATTGTCTTCATCCTGATGATCTTTCTCATGATCGTCAAAGGGTTAGAAGAGAGCCGTTTCCTGGAGTGGATAGCCCGAAGGTTTCTGAGGGGGAGAGGCCTTCCCATTAAGTTGGTGCTGCTCACGGCCATTCTCTCCATGTTCATCACAAATGACGTTGCCATCCTGACAGTAGTGCCGCTGACCCTGGCGCTTGAGATCCCAAGACGACACATCTTGGTCATCCTGGAGACACTGGCGGCCAATGCCGCGTCGGCCCTGACTCCATTCGGAAACCCTCAGAATATCTTTATCTTTACCCACTATCAGGCTCAGCTGTTTGATTTTATCCGTACGATCCTGCCGTTCTTTCTGGTGAGCCTGCTCTGGGCGGTGCTGCTGGCCTTCCGGGAGGGAAGGAGGTCACCCGATGAGGCGTCCGGTGAAGGGGCACCCCCCGTGGAAGTGGAGAGAAGGGGGATTCCGTACCTGTTTTTCTTCATGCTTTTCGTGGGGGTAGTCTTGCGGTTCGCTCCCCTGTGGCTAGGCGGGTTGGTCTGTCTGTACGTCGTGTTTCGGGATCGCCGAAGCCTACGAATCGACTGGATGCTTCTGGCAACCTTTCTCGCCTTTTTCGGTTTCACAGACAACCTGGCACATCTGATGCATTTCAACCTTTCGAGCCCCACACGAACCTTCCTGTACGCGTTGCTTGGGAGTCAGGCCATCAGCAATGTCCCCAGCGCACTCCTTTTTGCGGATTTTACCCGTCATTGGCATGAGCTTCTTTGGGGGGTCAGTGTGGGAGGGTTCGGAAATCTTATCGGATCCCTGGCGAGTCTGATCGCCTATCGCCTATATCAGGCTAAAGCAACCTCTCCCCATTCCTTTCTTTTGCGGTTCCATCTTTTAGGATATGCAACATTTTTGGTAGGTGTCGTTGCGTACTTTACCTTTGGATGACCTGAAAAACTTCGCGATCTCTTTGGATTTGGATTCTTCTTGACAGTCCCTTCCTTTCTGGTATTCTAAAAACAAAACAGGGTTATAACCGCTTCTTAGCGGGGAAGGAAGCAGCGACGTGATAAAAGCGTTTTGCTGCTAAAAGTGCCATATTCTTGGGAGCTAAATAAGTAAAATACAGGGGAAGGGTACTCTCAGAAAGGCACAGTGGAAAGCATCTTTAACAAAGGAGGGAGAAATGGAAGAGAAGGAAAAAAGGGAGGAGAAGGGACTTTCACGACGGGATTTCCTCAAAAAGTCCGCGGTAGGGTTGGCAGGGGCAGGTCTGGCGACCCTGTCGATGGATTCCCTGTTTCAGTGGAACCCGGCCTTGGCAGCGAATGTATCACCCCCGAAGTTTAAACTCGAAAAGAACCCTGTTATTAATGTCTTACGATGGTCTGGATTTGTAAAGAGCGATGAGCAGGTCTGGAACGCCAACACGAAGAAGTGGGAACAGGAGACCGGTGGGAAGGTGATTACTGAATACCTCTCCTGGGAGGATGTTCGCTCCAAGGCGGCCATGGAGGCCTCTGTCGGCGCCGGACATGATATTGTTCTTGGGTGGTACGACGATCCGCATCTCTATCCGGACAAGCTTGTGGAAGTGTCAGATGTGGCAACCTATTTGGGGAAAAAGTACGGGGGCTGGTATCCAGTCTGTGAGGTGTATGGAAAACTTTATGGCACAAAAAAATGGATTGCCCTGCCTATCGGGAGCGCTGGGATTTGCATCAACTACCGGGTCAGTTGGGTTAGAGAGGCGGGATATGACAAACTTCCTTCAGACATTGGAGAATTTATTAAGTGCTGTAAGAAACTGAAAGCTAATGGCCATCCCACCGGCTTCGCCCTTGGGCATGCCGTTGGGGATGCCAATACCTGGACCCATTGGTGGCTTTGGTCCTTTGGGGGAAAGGCGGTTGAAAAGGATGGAAAAACCATTGCTATTAACAGCAAAGAGACGATTCAGTCCCTCGATGCCGCGAAAGAGCTTTATGAAACGATGATTGAAGGAGTGGCTTCATGGCTGGATCCTCACAACAACAAGGCCTTCTTGTCCGGCTTGATTTCCGTAACCTCCAATGGGAACAGCATCTTCTACGCGTCCCGGAAGCGGTTCCCCGAGATCAACAAGGACCTGATGACGATGAACTTCCCCGTGGGCCCGGTCGGGCACCCAGCAGAGCTATCCATGATCAGCCAGGCCTTTATCTTCAAACACACCACGGTCCCGAATGCTGCAAAACATTACCTGACCTTCATGTTTGAAAAGGCACAGTATGGCAGGTGGGAAAGTGAAACTTGGGGATACATTACCCAGACGCTGAAGGATTATTATAACCTGCCAGCCTGGAAGAAAGATCCTAGGATTACCCCGTATCGGGAATGCGTTAAACGTATGCTGTGGAATGGGTACGCGGGCCCCTTGGGACCGGCATCCGCTGCGGCTATGAGTGAGTATGTCATCGTGGACATGTTTGCTGATGTGTGTGTGGGCGGAAAGTCCCCAAAGAAGGCGGCAGCCGATGCGGAAAAGAAACTGAGAAAATTCTACCACTGATAAAAAACGAATCGGGTCACGGAAACGGGAAAGGTAATGAGCCAATATATTGCAAACAGCGGATGGGGCAGGATCAAGGCCCCATCCGTTAGCCTTTTGCATCGTAAGGGAGTGCTTGGATTTCTTTTTACCGTTCCGGCGGATATTATCCTCCTCCTCCTTCTGGCGTACCCCTTTGTGTTGGGGATCTGGCTTTCCTTTACCAACACCATCATTGGGAGAACAGGAACCTTTGTGGGTCTTTCCAACTACGTGGCCCTTTTTCACAGTAATATTTTCTGGTTAACCGCCTTTAACACGGTTTTCTATACCTGTGTGGCTGTTTTCTTTAAGTTAGTGCTGGGGTTCGGGTTGGCTATCATCTTGAACCAGGATTTCAAAGGTAAGGGATTAATTCGGGCAATTGTGCTGCTCCCCTGGATTGTCCCTACGGCCCTGTCAGCCATTGCGTTCTGGTGGATCTTTGACTCCAATTTTTCCTGCATCAACTGGTTTCTCCTGAAGATAGGACTTCTAAAGGCCCCCATCGACTTTCTGGGGAATACTATCAATGCCCGCCTTTCCGTTGTACTTGTGAATATCTGGAGAGGGATTCCGTTTTTTACCATTGGACTGATGGCGGGACTTCAAACCATCAACAAAAACCTTTATGAGGCAGCCGATATCGATGGCGCCACCCCCTGGGTTAAGTTCAAGAGCATAACTTTGCCCCTGATTATGCCGCTGCTTTCCGTGATTACAACATTCTCCATCATCTGGACCTTCGCAGACTTTCAGCTTATCTGGATTCTGACACGTGGAGGGCCGGATAACGCGACCCACATCTTCGGGACACTTTCCTTTCAAAGGGCCATTGCAGGCGGCCACCTGGGGGAGGGTGCGGCGATTTCTGCCTTTATTTTTCCCGTTCTGTTTATCAGCGTTCTGATCACTTCCAAATACCTGAAACGGGAGAGTTAACGTGAAACAAAAAGGCTGGACAAGATTTTTCCGTTTCTACTTGCCGCTGGGCCTATTTCTTCTGTTCCTCCTGTTTCCCTTTTACTGGATGTTTGTGACAACCTTTAAATCGGATGCTGAGCTTTATAACCTGAAACTTGATCCATTCTTAATCCATCACTGGTCATTGGTGAACCTAAAGCATCTTTTCTACCAAACTCCGTTTCTACGCTGGCTCTGGAACACCTTTTTCGTAGCGATTACATCAACTGTGATCTCACTTTCCTCCAGTCTACTTGCCGCTTACGGCATTCAGCGCATCCGCTTCAAGGGATCCAGTTTGATGGGCATAGGAATCTTTTTTTGCTATCTGGTGCCTCCCACCATTCTTTTTATTCCCCTAGCAACTATGGTTTTTAAACTGCACTTATGGGACTCCCTGTGGGCTTTGTCCCTGATTTATCCTACCTTTCTCATTCCATTCTGCACCTGGCTGCTGATGGGATATTTTAATTCTATCCCCAAGGAATTGGAGGAGTGCGCCATGATGGACGGGGCGAGCCGCATGTGGATCTTCTGGCGCGTGATTATTCCTCTTTCCCTTCCGGGGATCCTGTCTGCAGGAATCTTTGCCTTCACACTCTCCTGGAATGAGTATCTCTATGCCCTGACCTTCATATCAACCAGTCTCAAGAAGACCGTATCGGTCGGGCTGGTAACTGAACTGGTTCGGGGTGATATCTATCACTGGGGTCCCTTGATGGCAGGGGCCTTGTTTGGAAGCGTCCCTGTGGCACTGGTCTATTCATTTTTTGTGGAATACTATGTCGCTGGGATTACTGGGGCACTTAAGGAGTAAATACGGAATGGCTGAAGTCACGTTACAGCATGTTGGCAAGAGGTACGGGGATGTTCAGGCCGTGGAGGATTTTACCTTGACGATCCAGCACGGAGAGTTTATGGTCTTCGTGGGGCCGAGTGGGTGCGGAAAAACCACGACCTTGCGGATGATCGCCGGTCTGGAGGAGATTACGTCAGGTGATATTCTCATCGACGGACGGAAGGTAAATAATTTACCCCCGAAGGATCGAGATATCGCTATGGTCTTTCAGAATTACGCCCTTTATCCGCATATGACAGTTTACGATAATATGGCTTTTGGCCTAAAACTGAAAAAGATGCCCAAGGATGAAATTGAACAACGTGTTCGACAAACTGCTGGAATGCTGGGAATTCTGGATTTTCTGAAACGGAAGCCCAGGGAGCTTTCAGGCGGACAGCGCCAACGGGTAGCGGTGGGGCGTGCCATTGTCCGCACGCCTAAGGTTTACTTATTTGACGAGCCTCTTTCCAACCTAGACGCAAAGCTGAGGGTCCAGATGCGGCTTGAGTTAAAAAAGCTGCATGAGAAGATGAATACCACTAGCATTTACGTAACCCATGACCAGATCGAGGCTATGACCATGGGGGACCGGATCGTGGTCATGAAGGATGGTAAGGTTCAGCAGGTGGGCCATCCGCTGAAAATTTACATGCATCCAAAAAACCGGTTTGTTGCAGGATTTATTGGCTCTCCAACTATGAATTTCATTGAGGACGTGAGGATTGAGAAGGAAGGGGGCACTCTTTTTGCTGTCACGAAGGGCCTGAAGCTTCCAGTTCCGGAAATCCGATTTGAATCTCTCTCCTCCTATGTCGGACGGATGGTCACCTTGGGGGTACGCCCCGAAGACCTTTCAGAGGGGGACGACCCGAGCGCCCCAGAGACCTTAATGGCCTTCGTGGAGGTGGTCCAGCCGGTTGGAAACCAAATATACATCGATGTTAAAGTAGGGGGACAGAACCTTTTGGCCGCCATTTCTCCCCAGAGTGCCGTTAAGGTTAAGGAAGAAATTCTCCTAAGGGCGCGCCTGGAGAACCTCCATTTTTTTGATCCTGAAAGCGAAGAAACGTTGGTCTAAGCTGACGGTAAAGAGCAAGGAAGATATTTGGGTACGGCCGCTTCGTGATTGTCAGAAAGGCTTGTGGTTCAAGTCTCTCCGGGGCCATAGAATCTCATTCTTTTTGATATCTATTACGCCACGGTATGTAATCCTCACCTGGGGGAGGAAGTCGTTGGGGAGGAAGACAAGGGTATAAAAGGGGTCGTGGAAGGCATACCCTCTTTTTGCAAGAAATTTCAGGAAAGTACGGTCCATTTCTGCTATCTCGGTAATTGGCCTGTCCGAACCTATCCCCCCTATTGGCAGTGGAAATTCATAGACAATTTCACCATTTTCCACGACCACAACACCGCCTTTTATCCTTAGCACACGATCTACCGCCATACGCATGGCATCCGGATTCCGTCCGATCACCAAGATTTCAGCAGCCGTGTTAAAGGAAGAGGCCAAGCCGTCAACCTCGCCGAATCCATCAATAATCCCATTGGTGATCCATCTCCTTTCACGATCCAGGAGGGCACATAGGGATAAGCCCACTTTTCCATTTACATCAACAAACCCCTGAGGCGTTTCAAACTCAACCCATTCAACCCGGGTAATAACGGGATTAATGAGTTTTATCACTGGAACCTGGACGGTTTTTTGAGAGCTCCTCATCTCAAACCAGTTACTCTTGGTTTCTCTATCCCCCTCAGGAAATATCTCTGGTGGGAAAAACTGATGCCACTTCACCCTCGGGAAGGATACGGTTAGGGAACCGTTCTCTGCGACTACCCGACCCCGGGAAATTACCATCTCCGGTGAGGGATGATGAAGGTCTTTCAATACAAGGATATCGGCTGATCTTCCTGGTGCAATTCCCCCGATCATGCCATCCATC
>JALTIG010000267.1 GCA_027004185.1 bacterium
CCGGATTCCCCGGCTTGAAAGGTCGGGTTTCGTCCGGGGTCAAGGAAAAAGTCATCTTTACGAAACTGTACGCTAAAGTGGGGATTGGGATAGGGTGAAGTCGGTTGCCCGACCTCACGCCCCCCGCAGATCCGTACGTGAACGTTAATTCATACGGCTCCTCAAGAAATGAGCTTCACTAAGTGTTATAGACTGATCTTGGAATATGCGGACGTGGTAGCGGATTTGCCTTCAGCTTTCTGAAAAACGCTTCCCATGAGAGATGCCTTCTTTGAGACCTTCTGGCTAACCACCTCTTCCATGTCCACAGCACTCCGCGGTGGAATTTTCCGAGAGATCGCATATTGGACGTTACACCATAGTATTGATAGTGCCCCTCTAGCTTCTGCGATAGTTTCTGATGCTGTTCCTTGATTTTCAGGTGACGATTTTTTCGACACCACTCTTCTATTCGTTCCAGACTTCTCTTGAGCCGCCCTTTTGCGGTTTTCCTTCGAATTACCCAATTTCCTCGCCTCGATTTTCCCCAGTACAGGGTGAATCCCAGAAAGTTGATGGATCTCTCCGATCCCTCTTCTTCCCGTTCCTCTCTCAGTTTGGATTTAGGCCTGCCTAGATACACTAGCCGAGTCTTTTCGGGATGTAGTTGCAATCCATACCGTTCAAAGCGCTTATACAACACTTCCTGAACTCGTTTTGCATCGTCTTCCCTTTCGAAAACCATCGTAGCATCATCAGCAAAACGTACCATGTCCGCTTTGCCTCTCATCCTTGGTTTTACTTCTTCCACAAACCATTTATCTAAGACCTCATGCAGAAATATATTCGAAAGAAGTGGTGAAGCTACTCCGCCCTGTGGAGTACCCACATCAGCGTATGTAACTGAACCATCTCTACTTATACCTGCTTTCAGCCATTTGTCTATGACACGACGGATCACTCCGTCCTTTACCCTTTGGTCCAAAAAGCCTCTCAAATGTTGGTGGTTGATGTTATCAAAGTAACCTTTTATATCCATTTCTAAGACCCAGCCTCCTCTACAGTCCATCAGAGATTTCCACAATGCGTCTAACGCTTGATGTTGGGATTTCCCCCGTCTGTATCCATAAGAAAAGCTGAAGAAATCTTGTTCATAGACCTGTTCCATTACCATGACAACTGCCCTTTGAAGTACCTTGTCCTCAAACGTTGGTATCCCAATCTTCCTGGTTGTCTTTCCTTTCGGAATTTCTCCCCCTCTGACTGGTGGTGCTTTATAACCTCCTGACTTGAATCTCTCAAGCAAACTCTTGAGATTCTCGTTGAGATGCTCTGCATAATCCTTCGCTTTGACCTTATCTACTCCTACTGCCCCATCTTTCCGCGTCAGAATATACGCTTCGTACATCCATTGAAGATCGATGTGGTGGGCCAACGTCGTTATCACCATTTTTGGTTTCCTTTTGGCCAATTCTGCTATTTGAATTCGTTTCGTTAAGACGTGATTCGGGCCCAATCGTCCCGCCATCTTTCCCTCCTTCAATTCTCATTTCCTGGCACCCTCCTTCCCTGAACAGGGTCTCAGTGGGACTGATTCCCCTGTTCTCTTTTCCTCTCGGCATTTTCGGTACTATGTGGGTGCTCTGACTTCCACTATGCTCTTAACTTCCACCTTCGTTTTCCTCGGCTTGGCTTACCCTCCGTATACCATTCGTTCGTTTCTCCTCTCATGACACTGGTATTGCGTATGGAGGCCTGGATTTTGATTGTGGTGGTACCCTTCCACACCGCTTTTTCGGGGGAAACACGTGGATCTCTCACGTTCCTGGGGAACCCTCTTTCGCCTGTGACTTGGTCTACGACCCCGGCGGAACCTCCATGTCTCGTCCTAACAACATTTCAGTGCTGTCCCTACATAGACCGAGTGTAAGGACTTCCACAATGAGCCTTATTTCGGGGCTCGATACAAACCCTCAGCGATTGCCGTCTACTGCTTCCCACAATTCGTTACCTCCTTGCAGGCAAGACTAGCTTCCGATTGGTGACTAACCTTTACCGGACAGGATTGGTTACCTGCTGGGTTCCAAATAAGGTTTCAATTTTGTCTAGGACATCTTATCCCCCTTAACCAGACTTTCGTGACACACCGGTCCTA
>JALTIG010000268.1:0-15682 GCA_027004185.1 bacterium
AACCGTTTGTCCTACCCAACAGACCTTGCGAAGCCTTTTAAGGTCGGATGACAGGGGGGGCCTTCCATAGGCAACCTTCAGATGTTTGATAAGAAAGTAGGCACGGTCCACTCCGGCCATAGTCGTAGAGGTGGTGTTAGCTCCCATTTTTGCCTTCACACCTTTATATTCAGTGGCCGTAACTCTCTTCACTCGAGGTACATGAGCCTGGATGGCACGGGCATCAGAGGGCATTAGGGTTTTATAGGTTCCTTCCATCTTGGGCCGAAAAACGAGAAAGGGAACGGTATCGGGGACAATCATGAGGGTATTCACGGACATCTTCTCCATCTGCTTGTAGAGTTTCTGTTCCTGTATCCGTCCCAGGGTCGTCATGGTGACAACTGAGGCCACGCCAACGACAAGTCCGAGTACAGCGAGTAAGGATCTGAACACCCTTCCCCTGAAACGACTCACCGACGTCCTCCAAGAATGGCACGGATTGGGTCGACCTGCCCTGCCCGATAGGCAGGATAGGCTCCCGAAATGGCTCCAACCAATACCCCAAATCCCACGGCCATATAGAGAGGTCTCAGAGTGAGAAAGATGGGGATCGTATTTCTTAACAGATAGGCAGTGAGCATTCCGATTCCCACTCCGATAAGGCTTCCCAAGAGGGATAACCAAATAGACTCAAACAGGAATTCTGTCAAGATGTGTCGCCGGGAGGCCCCCATGGCCCTCTTGATGCCGATCTCCACTCTCCTCTCCGAGATGGATGCCAGCATCACATTCATGATGATGATTCCACTCACCAGGAGGGAGATAACCATGATCCGAACCAGGAGGTTTGTCAACTCACGGGAGGCCTGGTTGACAAAGTGCACCACATCCAGAGAACTGACCACGCGAAAATCGTTGGGCTGATCCGGTAGCAGGTGATGGCGTTTCCTCAAAAAGGCCTTGACAACTCTCTCATAATATTCCACGTTCTTTGCATCGGTCAGCTTGACGCTGATGGCATGGATATAGGTGTCCCGGATAAAGAGAACCGAAGAGGTGGTCAGCGGGATCAGGATCCGGTCATCCATGTCAAAACGACCAATCTGTCCCTTTTCTGCCAGTATTCCCTTGATCCGAAAGAAGAATTTACCTATCTGGATAAACTGTCCAAGGGCAGCGGCTCTATCCTTAGGGAAAAGCTCTTTGGCGACCGTCCTTCCTAACAGACAAACCTTTCGATGATCACGCAGATCCCTTTTGTCAAGGGGTTGTCCCATATCTATCTGGTAGTCTCCGATCCTTAGATAAGAGGGGGTTACGCCGAGTATTCGTGTCTGATAGGAACGTCCCATGTAATGGATCGGATATGACCGTATCCCCTGTCGGGGTGCAACTCCCTTGACAAAAGGGAGTTGCAAGAGGGCCTTTGCATCTGCGACAGTCAGGGTCTTCACATTTGAAGGGCGATGTCGAAAAACCCTACCACCACCGGCCGCCACCATCATCACGTCTCCCCCAAATCCAAATCCTTGCAGGACCTTGACAATCTCCATTCGCGTTCCATCTCCGATGGCAACAATCGTGGTCATGGAAAAGATACTGACCACGACTCCGATCATCATTAGAATGGTAAACAGGGGATGCTTCAGGGCGTCCCTTATGGACAGCTTTATGATGTTAAAGAGCATGTTTTATCAGACTGGATAACCCCATCGTGTATGGTAATCATGCGCCGGGCCTGGTACCCCACATCGGGATCATGGGTTACCACAATGATGGTTCTTCCTGTTTTATTCAGCTCTTTGAGTAGGCGAACAATCTCCTTAGACTGCTTACTGTCGAGATTCCCCGTGGGTTCATCGGCCAGGATCACCTCGGGGTTGTTCATCAGGGCGCGTGCGATGGCCACCCGCTGTCGTTGCCCGCCTGAAAGCTCCCCGGGAAGATAGTGGTAACGTTCACCTAATCCCACCATGTCAAGCATTCTTCTGGCCCTTTCGTTCTGCTGTTTCCTCCCGTTTTTCTTCCGTGCCCTTCGATACGTTGTTGGGAGGAGGACATTTTCCAAAGCGGTATACTGAGGGATTAGATGGAAGGACTGAAAAACAAATCCCAATTTTTCGTTTCTCAGCCGGGAGAGTTCCTCGTCTGGAAGGGTTCCCACATCCACATCATCCAGCTTGTACCATCCGGATGATGGACGGGCCAGACATCCGAGGATATACAACAGGGTGCTTTTCCCTGCACCGGAAGGACCCATGATGGAGACAAAATCCCCGGGGAAAATGGAAAAGGAAATCTCTTTTAAGACCTTTGTAATAACCTTTCCATTCTGGTAAACCTTCGTGACCCGATCAAGAGAAATAACCGGTTTCATGACTTTAGAAGCTCCCTTGAGAAACCTTGGATCAGGACCTCCTGTCCCAATCGCAATCCCCGGCGAATCTCTACCTTTCCGTTGTCCGTCCATCCAGTCACGACCCGCTGTTTTTTGGTACCCTTTCCCCCTTTCACAAACACGACACTTTTCCCGTTGATGATCTTGACTGCCTGGATAGGAACCAACAGGACATGCCTTTTCCGTTTGACAATAATGGTTGTATAGGCGGTCATCTCAGGCCTTAGGAGCTTTTGTTTCTCAGGGGCATCTTTAATCTTAACAATCACGCGGTATGTCACCATATTATCACGGACTTCCGCCTTGGGATAGATTTCTTTCACGATCCCATGGAACGTCACCTTAGGAAATGCGTCCACCCGAAACAGGACAGACTGTCCCACCTTAACCTTTCCGATATCGGTTTCATCCACGTAGGTACTGTCCCATAGCCGGTTAAGGTCAATGATCCAGACAAAGGTGGGGGAAGACAATTGGGCAGCGACAGTTTCCCCTTTGGGTGTCGAGATCTTTGCTATCGTTCCGGCAATGGGAGAATTGATAAAGGCATAACCAAGATTAATCTTTGCGAGTTTGTATTCCGCGATCAACTGCCTGATCTTGGCTTTCAGGATACGTTTATCGTTTTGAAATTTAGTTTTTAGGTAAACGAGCTGCTTTTCTTCCGAAGCGAGGCGGGATCTAAACACCTGGACCTCTTTGTACTCGCGATCTACATCTTCCTTGGAAATGAGCCTCTCCGGAAGCAGCTCGTTGTAACGCCGGTAAGTTATTTGTGCCAGGTCCAGTTGAGCCTTGATTGCTTCTATCTCCTTTTCCTGACGTTCAATCTCCAAGGGGCGTTGAGCAAGGAGGGCCTTCAATTCCTCCCTTTTCTCTTCCAAGGCTGCCCTCTTTTCTTCTACCTTGACTTGCAGATCCGCGTGTTCGATGATCGCGATGGGATCCCCTTGTTTGACCTTGTCTCCTACCTTCACAAAGAGCTTTTCCACCTTTCCGGAAACACGGCTTCCCACCTTGATCTCCGCCCCATCCTCAGGGGTTATCACCCCGGTTGTGATGATAGTCTGGCGAACGGGACCTAGAGTAACCTTCGCCCATTTAAAGGGCTTTGGTTTGCTCCGTTTTATGCCGAATCCCCACGCGTTGTGGGAAGCGATAAGGAACACAAAAAAACATAGGGTAAATTCACGGCCTCTTTTCTGCCACATTCTTACCATCCTTTAATGCCTTAATCATAGGGACAAACCAACCCGTTGCCCGCCTTAACTCAATTTCATCACCCAAAACCGTTAATTTGGCGTTTTCAAGGCCTATGGCCGCCCGAGTCGCGTCTACACGAGCGTCCGTCAATTCAACGATGGAACCGACTCCAACCTTGTAGCGGTGTTGCGCTACTTTTAGGTTTTCAAGAGCGCTTTTCAGAAGAACCTCCCTTGCCTTTATTACACGTTGATCCGTCTTGAATTGATCATAGGCGTCTGCGATCTCCTTTTGCACCTGGAGGATTTTCTGGCTGTAATCCCAGCGTTTCGCCTCTAACCTCGCACGAGTGCTTGCCACAGCGTAGTGAGTGGAAAAACCTGTAAAGAAAGGATACCTTAATTCGATCCCCACAGTCCAATAATCTCTGTCCGGGAATGTACCATAACCCTCCTCACCTGACGTTATATAGGAGTCAAGGGTTGGCATAAATTCCGATTTCAGGGATTTTTCCTGCCACTTGAGTTCAAGAATCTGCTCATAGAGGGATTTTAGAATAGGTCGCTTCTTCTTTGCCAGGGAAAAGAGTTCACTAAGGGTCATATTCCCCGCCTTGAGCGTAAGGGTCTCTTTCACCAATCTGAAGGTCTTAAAGGGGGATCTCCCCATCAAAATGGCAAGGGTGTGTTTCAAGGTTTTGAGGTTGCGCCGTGCCTGAACCAGGTCAACCTGGGCGTTAGACAGATCCACCTGGGCACGAAGCTCATCGCTGAGGGGAGCCAGTTCCGCCTTGACCCTTCCCCTGGCATAGCTTTCATGCAATGCTGCTGCCTCAACCGATTTCTTCAGAACCTCCAAACGATTCCTGAGCGAAAGAATGGCAAAAAAGGTATCCTCAACAGAGGCGATGACATTCAAACCTTCTTCCTGAAAGTCATAGTCTGAGGCATGGTAGGCATGGCGTTTTGATTTAAGGTTTGACCAATCCCTTCCCCCTCTGAAAAGATTATAACTCGCTTTAAGGTTAACATCAGAGTGATCACTCCGGGGTAAGCCTTCCCAGTCTGACCTCTCAAAAGAGGTTCCAAGGGAAAGGGTAGGAAAAAAGGAAGACAAAGCTTGGTTAACCTCCATGGCAACAGATCTTCGCTTAGAGGCAAAAGAGCGGAGCGAATAGTTGTAGTTAAGGGCGTTTCTCACACACGCCTTCAAAGTCAATCTCTCCTTCGCATAGGTCAGGGAAGAGCCGGCAGCCATCCACCCTACTATAAGAAATACTCCGAGGTGTATCCATCGTTGTTTCACAGATTATCCCCTGTGTTATAAATCGACCCTTTCCTTTCGGTTAAGGTCTATCCCAGCAGGCGGAATCCTATTCATCAATGTATTTCCCTTAAGATGCGAGACTATTCTGAAACCTACGGGCAACTTCCTCCGGGAGAAACAAGGCGAAAAATTCATCGATCAACATCTGAAAGCTGATATCGCTTATCTGGAAAGGGCCTATACAGGCGCGCGGACTGATGGATACTATGGGATGAAAAGTGCCTTCATTACGTAAAGGGGAGAAGAGAGAAAGATTCATACTAACAAACCCCATGGCCGTGACAAAGTTCAATGCGTTCCTGACCCCCTTTGCGAGGGTCTCAAGATCTTCCTCTTCAAGTGCCGGGAAACTCCCAAGGGATTCATGGATCAGGTTGATTTCAAAGAAGCGGCCTCTTGGGGCAAACGCAAGAATAATATGCCACAGTCCGATCTGGCCACACCATCGCGCCCCCTCAGTTTGTTCTGCCTCTATCCATTCCGCTATAATGTCCCTTCCCTTCAACATCCCCAGATACGAGGCATCCAGCAAACGACGGGCTCGATTCGTGGCAAAGGAACCCGCTGAGAGCTGAAGATGGGGGTGCAGAATACTACTTCCAGAATGGGGTGCAAAGTTCCAGTTCAAAGAGAAGGATTGGGTTGAGGTATCATGATCCATTACTCGCCTTAGAAATTCCTGGGCGATCGACAGTCCATCCATAATCCTCTGCACGTCCCATGCATCAAGAGGGACATAATGGTCCTCTGTAAGAATGATCAGCGCGCAGTACCGATCATACGGAAAGCGATTAGGGATTAAGACTGACTCCCCTTGCTTCATCGGCCATTCCCTCAAAAAGGGTTCCCGAAATCGCGGCGTCGCGTGGGAGAGCTGCTCAGGACAAAAGGGGCAACCCTCCCGCGTTTTCGCCGCCATCCCTTTCAGGTCCGGCAAGGTCACCTTTTTTAAAGGAACATGGATGATCCTCGAGGTCTCGCCTGTAACCGGATGGACCCGAATCTCCACCCATGATTCCAACGGCTTTCCCGCTGCATCGAACAAAACGATCTCTTCCCGGTGTCTTTGAAATTTCATTTTGTCCTCCATTTCCCGTGTGAATGTACAGAACCCCCTTTTAAAATGCAAGGGCTTCCCCTATCAAGGCACCCTCACTTTCTTGACACCTTTTAAAAAATATGAGACTCTTTTTTAACCAAATTGGAGGAAAATTGATGATTAACTACAAGCGTCTGACGAGCGTTCTATTCTTATGCAGTTTGATGATTCTGACCCTATCCTGTTTTGGGGGAAAGAAGAAGACCACAGAAAAAGAGCAGGAGGTTATAACCAAAAACGGGAAAGATTACGTTAAGGTCCCCAATCCTCTCTATGCGGTTTGGCGTGGGCAGCCTGAGTATGTATATGTGCCAAAATCACAATACCGCCCCCTTCTTGGGGAACGCATCACTGGGGAGGATGTTAGAATCCAGACACAATTACTGGAAAGAAAGTTGGCACGTCTTGAAAGACAGTTAAAATCCGGCAGCTATACCGGGGGGGTGGGTGGCATTGCCATCCCCGCCAATCGTATCATGAAGAAACGGGTGGTTTTACTTCCTATTGAAGATCGCGTGGATTCCCTGAGTGTGGGAAACAATAATTTTTTCCAGAATTCCCTCTCAACTATTCTTACTAAAACCAAACGTGCTATCGTCTTGGGTTCAACTGTGCTGAAAACCTATGAGAATAAAAAATGGTGGTCTGAAAAGACACTCGATAAGAATTTGCTGGCAAGGGCAGGCTCAGCCCTGGGCGTTCAGGCCTTCCTCAAGGTAAAACTCAACCGCCTGCAGGTGATGCCCCAACTCGATGCCAACGGGGAGAATTATAAAACAAGGGTATCCCTTTCCGTTACCCTGTTTGACGGCCTTTCCGGAATGAGCATCTATACCCAGACAATCGATATTTCCCCTGATGAAATCAACTCCTACCAGAGCCCGGCGCAAGCAAAAAGGGCCGCACTCCAGGCCGCCGCGCAGGAGATTACAGATGCCATTCTCCCTCAATTAGGTAAACTTGAGTGGTTTACGCACATCGTTCGTGTGGATAAAAAGATGGTCTTTATCCAGGGAGGCAGAGACGATGGCCTTTACATGGGAGACCTTCTGAATGTCTATGACAAACCTGGCAAAGAGATCTTTAACCAGTTGACAGGGGAATACCTGGGGCGCGAACCAGGTAAATTCAAGGGTAGGCTCCAGATTGTTGAATTTTTCGGGGTGGACGCAGCCATTGCCAAACCCATTCTTGGAGAAACCTTCAAGGTTGGTGATTTTGTAAAGCTCGCGCGTTAAAAGGTTTTCTACACCCTTTGCTCGTCTGGCATCCATTTTTGGCCCATCCCATGATAGGTTCCTTCGAAGGAAGCGTTTCATGATTGGACGCTCCAAGTTTTTGGGTTTATGGCCGTTACGTTTAAAGGCAGGTGTTTCTCTGCCCCTTTCCTATTTATCATGATAGAATATGAAGAAAAATCTGGTACCAAACAGTTTGTAATTTTTCTGATCGTTTCTGTGATCATCCATAGTCTCCTTTTCTATTTTGTCCCAAAGATTCCCACGCCAAAAATACCTAAAAGTCAAAAGCCTATCTCTGTCAGATTTATTGAGGAGCAACCGGTCAAGGGGAAAAAGAAACCACCAAAGAAGGCGCATGTCTTGGGAAAGGAGAACATCACGGTCAAGAAAGAAACACGCCCAGAGAATAAGCCCAAAACACCTGGGGTAAAGCACTTAACCAAGCACCTGCCACTTCCAGCGCCTCCAAGGAAATCTATTATCACTCCAAGGCCTGGACATAAGGCATCTGGTGTAAAACCGATGCCTCACAAAGTACCCGTTAAACCAAAATATAAGAACGCTAAGGTTCTTAAACCTAAGGTTCAGGCCCAAAAACCTTCCCCGTCTATCAGAAAGAGCGCAAAGCCAAATAAGAGAATCCTCTCTTCTCACAAAAAGGCTCGTTTCAAGGTCGCCAAGGCGCGTCCGAAACGGATTCTTCCCTCCCCTCCTCCCAAAGAAAAACCTACTAACGAAGAGGGGGAAAAGAGCCTCCTTGCCCCTGAAGAAAAACATCTATCCCACTCCAGATCAGGAAGGGGGAACTCCCGATTAACGCGTAAACCCATGCCCATACCCGCACCCAAGTCCCTTTTCCCTTCACCGGAGACACTCCACCAAATAGAAAGGAAATTTTCGCACACCTATCCGCCGAACGTGGAAAAGGGTGATACCATTTCCCTTAATACAAGATCGTTTAAATACATCTCCTATTTTACCCATATCAAGCGAAAAATCGAGTTGGTTTGGGAGTATCCCAGGTTAGCTGTGCAATTAGGGGAGGAGGGACGTTTAATCCTGAGGTTCACGATCCTTAAGGATGGTCGTCTGGCTGGGGTGAAATTGATTGAATCCTCTGGGTATCGTCTGCTGGATGAAGAGGCCATCCGTGCGGTGAAAGCGGCTGCCCCTTACCCACCCATCCCGGACCGACTCAAAAAAGACCACCTTAATATCTTGGCCAATTTTACCTATACCCTGGGCTTTAAGTTCGTTTATTAGAGGGCTTATATTTACATGCCCTTTTGGCCCATCCTTATCAGGCATATGGAGTGCAGCAAAGGTGTGACAGCGTTTAATCTATCCCTCATAGGCACAGAAGGAATATTGATTGTCCTTCACCTTGCGGATGCGGTCCTTTTTTTCATATTCTTATAGGAAAGTGGAGAGGGTTAAGCAATGACTATACCAGGAAATTTTCTTGCATCGGGAATGGGAGTGCTTCCCCATACGGATCTGGAAAAGGGACGAGCGTTGGCAATGAGCGTGGATATTCCTTTCTGGCCGCAGCTTCCCAAAGTACGCTATGAAGAGGATATGTATGCCCAGGTGGCCCATCGCTTCCCCGGGTCTCATATCAATGTTAAAAAGCGAAAGGTGGAATTCAATCAGGCTACCTTCTATAAGGATTTGGAAACCTACCTTTTCAAAGTGGACGATCCGCATTTTTTCAGCTAACTCCTGAAGCCTCTCTGGTTTTCCATCTGTTTCTGGATAAAGATCTAAGTTCATACCCCGCCATACGGGGACAGATGGAGGGCCCTATTAGCTTCGGTCTTGTGGTTCATGACAAGAATGATCAGCCCATTCTTTATATCGACGAGGTTCGACAGATCCTCTTCGATTTTGCGGCTCGAAAGGTCAATTCACAGTTGGATCAACTTTTGGGGAAAAATCCGAATGCCTTCATATTCATTGATGAGCCTGGGATGCAGTTTATCTTCTCTGCCCTTTCAGGATATGGTGATATACAGGCAAAAGACGAAATAAACTCCATGTTGGCTAATATCAGGGGAAAGCAGGGTATCCATCTCTGCGGTAACCCGGGATGGGACTTTCTCCTGGACCTCGATATCGATATCCTTTCCTTTCCTTTCCTTTCCTTTAACGCCTATGACCGGGGAGACGTCTTTGCGGGGTACGAAGATAGGATTAAACGATTCCTGAACAAGGGGGCATTATTGCATGGGGAATCGTTTCTATGGTCTATGAGGATTGCGATAAAGAAACCTTTGATTCGTTGTATCGGAGGATCCTGCGTATTTTGGATAACCTTTCCACCAAGGGTATTAGCCGAGACCTGATCCGAGAGCGTTCCATTCTGATGCCAGCCACCTGTTCCCTTGTAAATCCAGATGGTGATGCGACTATAGAAAATGGTTACAAGCTACTTAGAGAGATCGCTGAGAAGTGGAAAACCGAATATCATTAAAATAAAATTCAGATCCAGAGATGTGTGGCCACGAATGGGGAGATCAAAAGAAAAGATGCCATCACTCCTGTAGCAAGATATCCGGAGATTGTTATAAGTTTTAGAGATTGATGGATCGTTTCAGGGGTTGCCGCGGAGCCGTCCTCCCCAATAAACGGTTTCTCCACCAACCCATAGGGATAACGGGTGGGACCTCCGAGTTGCACGTGAAGCGCGCCAGAAGTAAAGCTTTCCGGATATCCTGCATTGGGTGAGGCGGAAAAGGAGTGATAGGCCACGGTGTGCGCAAGCCCGGCGGTTTCATCCATTTTGAGAGACCAGGCACCCAGAAAAAGAAAAAGGATTGACATCCGCGCCGGAATGTAGTTCATAATGTCGTCCAGCTTTGCCGCGAATCTTCCAAAGTGGAAATATGACACATTCTTGTATCCTATCATGGAATCGAGGGTATTAATGATTCGATAAAACAACCCCCCAGCAATCCCAATGAGACAGGGTTGATGGAAGGGGTATCCAGCTAGGGAGAAGATGCAGAAGTAGAAGACAGGGGACAAAAATCCGTCCACGAGACCTTCCGAGATGGTTTCGATGGTAGCCCGGATCATTCCTTCCCGATCCAGGACGCTGGTATCCCTCCCCACAATCATCTGAAGGGCGGATCGCCCCTTTTCAAGATCCCCTTTTTTAAGAAGTGAAATAATAGGTATGACGTGTCTGGCAAGGTCCCGGAGGGCTACACAGCTGTAAAGAATAAAAAGTGTAAAGGTAAATCCAGTTACAGGGGTTAGGAAGAAAACCTTTGCCAAAAGAATCAAAACGGATTCCCAGAAAAAAAGGGTGAGGAGGGTTAGTAGAATCCCACCTGAAAGATCCGGGATATTGGTGCTTCGGATCACCTTTTCCAGAAGATGCACGAAACGCCCCACCAGCCTGACTGGATGCCAGGAATACGTGGGGTCCCCAATCAGACGATCGAGAATCACAGCGATGATTAAAAGAAATGCGCATAAAATCATCTTATCGTGAACCAAATGGGAAGGAAAGTGGATGGATCCTCACTTTTTAACCCTCAGGGGGATGCCGCAAACAGTCAGAATAACCTGGTTAGCCAAAGCAGCCACACGTTGGTTTAGGTTTCCTGCCTCGTCTCGGAAATGTCGTGAAGTGGAATCAGCAGGGATAATCCCAAGCCCTACCTCGTTGGACACAAGGATTAGAGAACAGGGGGGGCGTTGCAGGGCCTCAAAAAAGTCTTCAATCTCACTCGCTTTGCTCAGGGAGCCCCTGTATTTATACATCAGGTTACCCAGCCATACCGTTAGACAGTCGATGATGGCTATATCCACATCCCTCTGGAGCGAAGCGATCGCATTTCCAAGGTTATAGGGCTCCTCAATTGTTGTGAAAGATGCGTCACGCTCTTGTCTATGAGTTTCAATTCGATGTTTCATTTCCTCATCAATGGGAAGTGCCGTTGCGATGAACACCTTTTTTAAATAGGCATCTGCCAGTTCAAGAGCGTATCGGCTCTTCCCGCTTCGACACCCGCCTACGACAAGGATTATCTTTTTCTTCTTTGCACTCATAAATTTACGCACTCTCTAACAGCACGGCAATGGGTTGTCAAGAAGAGGATGCAAGGGAGTTTGTTATTTTTATCACTTGACAAAACGGTGAAAGTATATTTAAATGCAAACCATGGTGAATATAACGTGTGTTATCGCGTCATATAAAAGAGAAAGGAGGTGAAAAAAGTGAGGAAATTATTTATTAGTGTTTTGGCGGTACTCTTTGTTTTAAGCATGGTGGCGGTCACAACGGTGTATGCGGGCCCGATTCAGGCGCCCACCAAACCTTTTGTCTTTCAGAATAGACATGGTGCGGTAACGTTCGAGCATAGTGTTCACCTGAAGGCGGGCTTGAAATGCCAGCAATGCCACCATATGTGGAAAGATACCAGCAAACCCCCCAGAAGCTGCAAGGTATGTCATAAGGAAAAATCAACGGGGGGCGTACCTAAGCTCTATTACATGGCCCATAGAAGCAATCATAGCTGCAAGGGATGCCATAAGGCGATGAAGAAGGCTGGCAAGAAGGCCGGGCCGACGAGGTGCAGCGGGTGTCACAAAAAGAATTAACGGGTGTTTTATGGTTGGGCAGGGTTAAGCCTTGGCCCTGCCCTTATTTTTTTCTGGCTCCTTTCCTTTTTATCATTTACAAAGCTCCGTGGTGCTTGTGAGTCTAATGGAGGATTCTATATTGAAGTGTATATATAAACTCTCAATTATAATGTCAGGGGAAAGGTAAGGGTAAGCATCCGAAAGGTTGGAAGGAAGGTGCATTCTCTGTGAAAGGCACAGAGATCGAGTTTTCGTGATCCTTCCCGTCTTGTAGCTCGCTCGTTTCATAGAGGTTTTTTTCGTTAGGTTGAACTCACGTAATTTTCCACCTTGTGGCGCACGATCACCCCGTCGATCATGTAGATAACATCCTCGGCGATGTTCGTGGCAAGGTCGGCAATGCGTTCCAGATGTCTGGAGACCAGGAGGCAATGAATCAGGCACTCAATCCGTTCGGGGTGCTTTAGAATACCTTCCTGTACCTGACCATACATCTTTCGATTAATATCATCAACGATGTCGTCTGAAGCGCAGACATCCTTTGCCATCTGGGCATCCAGTTTTACCAGGGCATCTAAGCTGTGGGTGAGCATCATACGGACATTAGCTGTCATATTCTTGAAATCGAACGGGATATCAATTGGAGGGCGCGAGGCAAGAAAGATGGCCCGCTCGGCGATATTGACCGACAAATCTCCGATCCGCTCCAGGTCATTGTTAATCTTTAAGACGGCCACGATAAACCTCAGGTCGATGGCGACTGGCTGATGAAGGGCAAGGATCTTAAGGCCTTCCTCTTCCAGGTTCACCTCAAGCTGGTCGATTTCATTATCCATCTCTATAACCTGTTGCGCGAGGCTGGCATCCCTTTTTTCGATGGAGGTCACCGCGTTGGTCACAGATTCCTCTACCACCGTCCCCTCAGCGATGATCAGCTTCTTCAGTTTTTCTATCTCTTTTTGCAGATGAACTGACAAGATATCTCTCCCTTTATATTTAACCTTACGCTCGAACCTTATACCTGCCGCGGATAGGCTATGAACTTTCAGCTTTGAGCTAACTTATCATTCAATCCCCTACTTAACACCCCACTCCTTACTGCTTCTCCTCTTTCCTTTATCCCTGAACATAGAACGTGGAATATTGAACATTATTTCACTCAGTCCTCAGTCCTATGTTTTACACCTTTTGCCCTCCACCATTAGTCCTTAACCATCTCTATCCAAACCTCCCCGTGATGTATTCTTCGGTCTGTTTCTTTTCCGGCTTGGTGAATATTTTCTCCGTTTCCCCGTATTCAATGATAACTCCGCGATAAAAGAAGGTGGTGAAATCCGAAATCCGTGCGGCCTGCTGCATGTTGTGAGTCACGATCACAATCGTGAACTTCTCTTTAAGATTCACGACGAGGTCCTCGATTTTGGCCGTGGCGATGGGGTCGATAGCAGAGGTGGGCTCGTCCATGAGAAGGATTTCCGGCTCCACGGCGATAGCACGCGCAATGCAAAGCCGCTGTTGTTGCCCTCCCGACAGGGCCGTGGCGGGTTTGTCCAGGTCGTCCTTGACTTCTTCCCAGAGGGCGGCCTGTTTCAGTGCCCATTCCACCCGCTCCATCATCTTCGAACGGGTCAGTTTATAATGCATCTTCAGCCCATAGGCCACATTTTCCCTCACAGTCATGGGAAAGGGCGTGGGTTTTTGAAAGATCATCCCAACCCGGCGTCGGAGTTCAATCAAGTCATAGCCTGGACTCAGGATGTTTTCTCCGTCTATGAGCACTTCACCCGTGGCCCGTTGTTCGCGATACAGGTCATAAATCCGATTGTAAACCCGTATATGCGTCGATTTGCCACATCCCGAGGGTCCTATAATCGCCGTAACCCTGTTCTCGTAGATATCCAGGTTATTATCCTTCAGGGCATGGAAATCGCCGTAGTAAAAGTTTAGGTTCCGGACGGAAATCTTGGGAGATAATGCGTGATGTTCTTCCATATCTTTATTCCCTTCGGTCCTCCCGGAGCCCCAAATGGTTCTGTTCCCCTCAAGATTTCGTTTTTGAGTCTCAAGCTTTCCTTTCATTATGAAAAAAAGGGGATTCATTACCTTGTTCATCTCTTTCCTCTCTCTTTTAAATATAAACGGCTGATAATCGTTACGAGCAAAACGCCAGCCATGATGAGCAAGGAGGCCCCCCAGGCCTTCTGCTGCCAGTCTTTGTAGGGGGACATGGCATAGTTAAAGATGGTTACAGTCAGATTGGCCGTGGGGTTGGAGAGGGACTTTACCCAGAAGGGGCTGTTTAGAGCGGTAAAGAGAAGCGGTGCCGTTTCCCCGCTGACCCGTGCGATGGCCAACAGAACCCCTGTCAACAACCCTGACTTGGCTGCACGGAAGACGACTTGAAAGGTCACCTTCCAGCGGGGCACCCCGAGGGCCAAGGCTGCCTCTCGAAGGGTATTGGGAACCAGATGCAACATATCTTCTGTTGTTCTCACCACCACGGGTAACATGATAACTGCAAGGGAAACCGCTCCCGCGTAGCCGGAGAAATGTCCCATAGGATAGACAATGATGGCATAGACAAATACCCCTACGATGATAGAGGGTGTTCCCATTAGAACGTTCGATGCAAAGCGTATAACCGCGGCGAGTTTTGATCTTTCCCCAAACTCCGACAGATAGATACCTCCAAGAATCCCTAATGGTACCCCCATCAGTACGGCCACGAGTGTGATCAGAAGGGTTCCCACGATAGCGTTGGCTAGTCCCCCGCCTGCTACTCCAGGGGGAGTGGGAAGCTTTGTAAAGAAATCGAAAGAAAGGGAAAAGATCCCTTTAAGGATAACCACCATAAGGATCCATCCGAGAAAAAAAAGGCCTACCAAGGCTGAAAAACCGGACAATCCAACAACAATGGCGTTTGAAAACTTTCTGAATGTAGCTGGGCGTCGCTGCAATTTATAACCCCCTTCCCGATTTTCTGCGCATCCGTTTGAGCCAGAGCTGTGAAAGAATCTGAACTCCAATGGTTATTATCAGGAGGATAAGTCCCAACTCCACGAGGGAGCTGAGGTAGAGCGGTTCGGAGGCCTCTGTAAACTCGTTTGCCAGGGTCGAGGCGATGCTGTTTGCGCCGGTAAAGAGGGACGCTGAAATCTTATGGGAATTCCCGATGACAAAGGTTACGGCCATGGTCTCTCCCAGGGCCCTTCCCAGACCCAGAAATGCCGCTCCGACAATCCCATCAATCCCGTAACGGATTGTAACCTTTCTGGCAACCTCAAAGGTCGTTGATCCCATTCCATACGCCGATTCCTTCAATTGCACGGGAACCATTCGAAAGACATCACTGGCAACGGAAGTGATAAAGGGAAGAATCATCAGGGCAAGAATCAATCCCGCTGTCAACAACCCAATCCCCATGGGGGGTCCCTTAAAAAAGGGAAGATTTCCCCCGATGCGTGCCAAGAATGGTTGAACATGGTCCGCCATGTAAGGTGCAAATACGAAAAGGCCCCACATCCCGTAGATGATGCTGGGAATGGCTGCTAACAGCTCAATGGCACTCCCTATGAACCGCCCGATGGCCGGCGGGACCAGCTCGACCAGAAAGAGGGCAATAGCAAGGCTCAGGGGAACTGCCAAAATCATGGCAATGACTGTGGAGACAAGGGTTCCATAAATACTGCTTAGAGCCCCGAAATTCTGCTTGACAGGATTCCAGGCGCTCGAAAAGATAAATTTGAGTCCAAAATGTTTGATGGAAAGCCAGGAAAGATCTGTAAGGGAAAAAAACAATCCGATAATCAGAAGAGGTACTACAAGCGCACTGACGATGGT
>JALTIG010000268.1:15692-18314 GCA_027004185.1 bacterium
TGGTAACCCATCGGAAGAGGTGATCCTTCCGTCTCCGCGCCTTTGTAACCTGATCGCTTACTTCGTGAAGGGAGGGAGCGCCCGGGGGCGCTCCTTTGAAAGGACGAATGGGGGGGAAAACTACTTCCACAGGGGGCTTCCCTTCGAGTCTCTAATGGTTTTTCTCCAGGTTGCTTCCACAAGCCGGACAACCTTGTCCGGGATGGGGACATAATCCAGCTTCATGGCAATCTCCGCACCATGCCTGTAAGCCCAGTCGAAGAAGGAAAGAACGGCCCTGGCGGTTGCCGGTTTTCGCTGGACCTTATAGATCAGGATAAACGACGCGCCGGTAATGGGCCAACTGTTTTTACCGGGTTGGTTTGTCAGGACCATGTAAAAACCAGGGGCATGCGTCCAGTCTGCGTTGGCCGCGGCAGACTGGAAGGTCTTGATCGTGGGGGCCACGAACGTTCCCGCCCTATTCTGCAGCAGGACATAAGAGAGCTTATTCTGCAGCGCGTACGCGTATTCCACGTACCCTATCCCCCCATTAATCTTCTCAACATAGGCGGAGACCCCCTCGTTTCCCTTGCCGCCAATACCGGTTGGCCAGGAAACGGCCTTGCCCGTCCCCACCTTCGTATGCCATTCCTTCGATATCTTGTCCAGATAGTTAGTGAAGATCCAGGTGGTCCCAGACCCGTCGGCCCGATGCACCACAGTGATATTTTTATCCGGCAGGGCCAGACCAGGATTCAATGTCCTAATGGCCGGGTCGTTCCAGTTCTTGATTTTTCCAAGGAAGATACCTGCCAACACATTGGGACTGAGCTTCATCTTGCCGGCGCCAACGCCCTTGATATGCACGACAGGAACTATGCCACCCATAATCATGGGGAACTGGATAAGCCCGTATTTTTCAAGAAGATTTGCCTTTAAGGGGGCATCCGAAGCACCGAAGTCCACAGTCCTGGCCTTGATCTGAGCGATACCGCCCCCGGAACCGATGGACTGATAATTCAATTTTACACCCTTCAGCTTTTCATATTTATACGCCCACTGAGCGTAAACGGGATACGGAAAGGTCGCCCCAGCCCCATTGATGGTTATTCCGTAGCTGGTATGTGCGGCCATAAGCATAATGGTTGCCATTAATATTGCCGATAAAAACTTCTTCATTGCTTACTCCTTTTTCCATCTGTTTTTTTTATATCCTTGGCCAAGCATGTTAGAAACTTGTTAAGTTTTATTGGCTTCTGACAAAATCGTTCCTGTGTATTTAGCATTCATACCAACCGATATACGGTTTCCATAGAGAAGTTGTAGCCAGGCCTCTGAAATGATCCTTCATACATTTTCCAGCATTTACCCGACCATTATCGTTCCCTAACTTCGCATTATAGATGGAATCCTTGTGAACATCAATGAGCTGCATTGGTTGCATCCCTTTGACGTTTAATACATTTAACCGTGGGTTTTAAGCCCAAGCAGTGGTGGAATAACCCCTGTTTTCTCTGAACTGAACATTGTGCCCCGTCATTATTTTCTCCTACCGTCATACCTTAGGTCAATTACTCCTCACAAGATTAGAGCTGATAAGACTGCCCCGGCCAGAACACCCAGAGGATGTCAACTTTCAAGCGCAAGGCAGTGAAGGCCGCAAGGGCCAGTGGTATGGAAAGGACACTCCAATGGGCTGCAAGACCGAACTTGATCGTCACAGCTATCAAAAGCCCGGCAAAGGAAACCAATGCCCCTCGGAGTGCCCTTTGGAGGTAAAGGTTGTTTCTCAATCGGTCAAGGTTGGGAACAACGATCAGCAGGATAATCAGTGAAGGTGCGAAAACGCTCACGGTTCCAACCAGTGCTCCTGGGAGCCCCTTAAGAAAGTAGCCGACAAATGTTGCTGTTATCACTATAGGGCCTGGGGTAACCTGTCCAAGGGCGATGCCATCCATAAAGACTCGGTTATTCATCCAGTGCCTCACGTCTACCACCTCATGAAGCATAAGGGGTACGCAGGCGTAACCCCCTCCAAAGGCGAAGAGATCTACCTTCAACATCAAAGTCGAAAGGTCAAAGAGTTTTGGATCGGCATAAAAGAGGATGGCAAGACCTAGGATCAATACCCCCGTGATGATGAGGGCCAGACGCAGGGTAGAGATCGGGCGATTTTTGTTTCGGATTTCCAGGTCGGTTTTTCTCAGGTCCATGCGCACATAGAGGAAAAGACCCAGAAGCGCTGAGGTGATGATTGCCATAATGGGACTTCTCCCAGCAATGAGAAATCCAGCCGCGGCCAGGGTAAGGAGAAAATCCTGCCAGCACCTCAGGGACCGACGGCCGAAGTTTAAGGTTGCATTGGCTACCAGAGCCACCACGATAACCTGTAGGCCACTGAATAGAGCGATAGCGACGGGGAGCTGATGAGCTGTACCATAAACGACGGAGAGTATAGTCATCAGAACAAAAGAGGGAAACCCGAACCCGATATAGGCCGCTATCGCACCGATCCCTTTACCTATCCAGAGGCCCGTGTAAGCCGCGGCTTGCATGGCTGAAGCGCCTGGAATCGTTTGGCAAAGGGCAACGCCTTCCCTGAAGGTATCACCCGTGACCCATCCGTTTTTCCTGACGGCG
>JALTIG010000269.1 GCA_027004185.1 bacterium
CAGCTCCTTTTCGGCAATCTTCCTTACGGTCTCTCGCACCATACGATGTTCTTCTGAAAGCAAAATATCCAGTAATATCCTCATATATAAACCATCCCTTTTTAACTTTTTGACCTCTTTCTGACCAGAAGAACCGTGGTCGTACCGCTCTGGACTATCTCCGCATTTTGATTCATGAGTTCCTTTTCAAAAATGACAACACCTCTATCATCTTGAGAGGTCTCTCTCATTTCTTTCACCCGCTGAACCACGTGCACAGTATCACCAATCTTTATGGGGAGGTGAAATTTCCATGTCATCTCCAAAAAAGCCAGGATAGTGCCTTCCATAAGACCCAGCATCTGAGAAAGCCCGGAATGAATCACTATTCCAAGCATTCCATGAGCAATACGCTCTCCAAAGATGGTTTTTTTCGCATATTCCACATCAGTATGCAGCTGGTTCGTATCCCAGGATAGTGCAGCGAAATTGACCACATCTGCTTCGGTTACCGTGCGAGCCTTGGTTATAAATTCCTGGCCCACGTGAAAATCGTCAAAATACGAAGGATTCATTGTACTATTTTCCTTCCTCTACCTTTCCGTACTTCTCCCGTAAAATCCTTTTCAAAACCTTGCCGCCGAAGGTCCCTTTCGGAAGCTCTTCAAGAAAAACAACCGACGTGGGTTTCTTGTGACTTGCCAAGTATTGTCGGCAGTGGTTAATAACTTCCAACTCGGTGAGCTTCGATCCCTTTTTCGGAACAACGATTGCACGGATTGATTCCCCCCATTTTTCGTGGTGGACCCCTATCACAACACCTTCCTCGATTTTGGGATGCAAGGAAAGAACCTCTTCTATTTCTCGGCAATATACATTAATTCCGCCGGTCTTGATCATGTCCTTGATCCTGTCGACCATGTAAAGGTATCCTAGGTCGTCATACTTACCCACATCACCGGTATGGAGCCACCCATTTCTGAGGGTCCTGGCAGTTTCCTCCGGGTTCTTATAATATCCCTTGAAAACGGTCGGCCCTCTCACGATTATCTCTCCTTCCTCGCCTACTGGTAAATCTCTGTCTTCCTCGTCTACAATTCGCACCTCGGTACACATGTAGGGGCGGCCCACACTGCCCCACGCCCTTGGCTTGTCCCAGGGTTTAAGGACCGTCACTGCCGGGGAAGCTTCAGTTAAGGCATAAGATCCGTACAGCTCCCCATTTGGCCAAAGGTATTGCTCTATTTCTTGCTTCAAGTTCGGATGTAAAAAACCTTGGGAGCACAGCCATCGTTTCATGGAAGAAGTGTCTCTGGGCCGCTTCTTGTTTGCCTTTAACAGCATCCGGTAGATGGTAGGATTGCCTACTATAAAAGTAGTTCGTTCCTTTTCTACCATATCGAGGTATTTATCGGGATCAAAACCTTTGCTCCCGATAAAAGTTCCACCTGCATACATATATGCCATGAAACGACTGAGCGCCGCTGTATGGTACATCTGCATAGGATAATAAATCTTGTCATCCGGGTTTGGACTCTGGTTCTCAGTAGTCACGGAAATAATATTCCAGAGTAAACTCTTATGGGTAAGAATAGCTCCCTTGGGCTTCCCGGTAGTGCCACCGGTAAACATGATAAAGGCCTCGTCCTCCTCTACCAGACGGGACGTCGGTTCTCCACTATGTGCATTACTCAGGAGTTCCTCATAATCCAGGGCAAAACCAGGGGCTGGGCCTCCCATACAGATTAAGGTTTTAAGCTGGGAAAGTCGACTCACCATCTCCTCAACATGATCAGCAAAGTCCACATGGAATATCAGGGCCTCACAGTCTGTACTCTCCGCCTCAAAACAGATATCATCAAGGGTCCCTCTGGAATCGAGGGGTGTCGTCACAAGACCGCGTTTCAAATTGCCCAAATACACTTCCATGAGGAGAATACAATTGTTGGAAAGGGTGGCCACATGTTGGCCCTTGAGCAGTCCCAACCCTTCAGTAACATGAGCCCATCGATTCACCCGCTGATTCATCTCTCCATAGGTTAAACTGCCCATATCATCCATGCACGCGACCTTGCTTGGAAACTTCCGGGCGGAACGTGCAAATGCTTCCCCCAATGTCATTTCCATGGGAAACTCCTTCTG
>JALTIG010000270.1 GCA_027004185.1 bacterium
GGGCTGTCTATACCGCAAAATCACTTTCAGGCAAGGATGCAATGCTCAGCGAGGTCCAACAAAAGATACTCCAAATTTTACAGGAAACAGGAGGGGTAGAGGCAGAGGCTTTGGCCGGGAAACTTAACCTTAAACCAAACGATTTACAGAGAGAGCTTGCCACCTTGAGGCATATGGAGAAGGTAAGGGCAGAGATGAGAAATGGCAAAAGGATTATTTGTTTATGGTAGTAAACGAAGACAGCCCTCAGTAGTATGTTGAATGATTTCTATGCTATTGGACAAATGATTAAGGAAAAAATAGGAGTAACAAGGGGCGATTCTGCGTTTTATCACTGTCATAAAGGGGATGATTTTAAAAACTGAAATATTTGTCAGCCCATTTTCCCAAACGAATCCGCGACCCGGGGCCTCTTCTTCTGTGGGTGATCTTTGAAATAGGACATGATACCGTCCGGCAAATAGATGATAATCAGGACAAACAGGAGGCCGTAGGTGACACGTGCGTATTCCGCTTTTAAGAAAACGGATAGAAGTTCATTAACCAGGGAAAGAAAAAGAGCTCCTATAAGAGGTCCCTTATAAGTGGAGCTTCCCCCAAAAAGTGCCATCAGAACGATCAGAATAGAGATGTTAATGTTGAAGACCATTTCGGGATGAATATAAGAAAGGTAGTAGGCGTAAAGTCCCCCCGCAATTCCGGGGAAGAAAGCGGAGAGCACAAATGCATAAAGCTTGATCTTTGGTGTGTTGATACAAAGTGTTTGGGCAACCTCTTCATCATCTTTGATGGTCTTTAGGCCTGCCCCGAATCGTGACGATTCGATTTGCCGGACCACCATCACGGTTATCACCATCAGAATAAACATGATTTCATAAAAGATTCCCCGTGCAAGTCCCACCTTTGTTCCCATAGCCTTAAGCCATAGACCTTCTGGTCCTCCGAGAAAGTTGAGGTTTTTGGCCACAAGCTCCATCACAAAGGCAAAACAGAGAGTGATGAGAGCAAAATAGGGCCCCCGCAAGCGCAAGGCCGGATATCCAATCAACGCTGCTATGGATGCAGCCACAGCACCAGCAAGAATGGTGGAGACAAGGACCCAAACGGGTGAGAGGTGAAAGTGGTTCATAAGAAGTGCTGTTGTGTAAGCTCCGATGCCAAGGAAGGCCCCATGACCGAACGAGAGGTAACCTGCAAATCCCCCAATAAGAACCCAACTTTCCGACATCACCACGTACATGAAGACGATGAACAGGAGGGAAACGAAATAGACTGGTGGAGACAACCAAGGAAAGGCAAGACCACCCACGATGCTCAAAAACAAGAGGCTAATCAGGAAAGATTTCTTCATCCTTCTTCATGCCTCCGAAGGGAACAGACCCGAGGGACGTATAAGTAAGATGAGAATCAGGATACCGAAGGTGAGGACATTAACCCATTGATAGGGGAGAAAAGCCAGACTCAATCCATTGAGTAATCCGATCAGGAGTCCAGCAATTGCCGTTCCAAGGATATTCCCCACCCCGCCCAATATAACTACCAGGAAGATGTAGATAAGCCAGAGATTGTGAGTATGAGGGTCAAATGAGTAGACAAATCCCATGGCGATACCGCCCAAGCCTGCTGAAGCTACGGCGAGGCCGAAAGCAATCATGCTGATGCGCTTGAGATTGATCCCATACAACTGTGCCGCTTCCGGCTGCTGCCAGGAAGCACGAAGTGCCTTCCCTGTATGGGTTTTCTTCAGAAAAATGTAAAGAGCTATTATTCCTGCAAAAGCCATGAGTGCCCCGAAGGTGTGAGACCACTGGAAGGCAAAAGGACCTAAGAAGAAGGCCTTTCCTGTGTATCTGGTAGTAAATACCCGGGGATCGGGGGATCCTATCAGGGAAATAAGGTTTTCAATAACGATGGCGCATCCAAAGGTTAAAACCATGGAGCTAACCACAATGTCCCGGGCGCGTGTCACCGGATAGATCAGAACCCGATAAACAATCATTCCACCGAAAAAGAGGAAGGGGAGTATAACCAAAGATCCACAAACAGGATCGAGGCCGAACATTTTTAATAAGAAATAAGCGAGGTAAGCCCCCAAGACTGCAAAGGCAGCGTGGGCGATGTTAATAACCTTCATGGCTCCCCATACAAGAGAAAAGCCTACACCGAGGAGGCCATAAATGGCTCCGATCATTAATCCACTAATGATCGATTGTAGGACAAGGATCCCTATCATAGCATTCTTCCTGGGACTAAAGGTGACGCGCGGCGCAGGCATGTTTACTTGCGCCACGCTTTCCATTATTTCCAGTGCGGTTTGGGATACACAGGATCGTGGGTTCGAACACTGAGTGGCCAAATGAGTTCTACCTTCCCGTTAATCACCTGTGTCAGGTAGTTGTAAGGTTTGGGAAGGCCACGCTTGTCAAACTTGAAATTTCCTGCGATGGTATGAACTTCATGGCTTCTTAGCCAATCTCTGATCTCGGTTTGATCGAGAGATTTTGCCCCTTCGACCCCCTGCTGAAGGGTCTGCATCCAGCAGTAACCGAATCCGAAATAGACGGGATAGGCGGGCAGCCCCCAACGTTTTTTGACTACTTCGTTTAGTTTCTTGTTCCCTGGAAATTTCAACTTGTTGTGCAATGCTGTTCCAGAAAAGACGTAATCACCATCCTTACCTAATTCCTTCGTCCATGCAGGGATCACGCTGCCTACCCCTTGGACAATAGCCTTAGGATTGTAGTTTAGAGCCTTGGCCGCCCGCATGGTCATGACGCCATCAGCGAAGAACCCGTTGGAAAAGAGGATGTCACATTTCATCTGTTTGGCTTTCATGATCAACGGCGTGGCATCCGGCAGCGGGAGATTATATTTCTCATTGATCACGATCTTGATACCCAGATCTTTCTCGATATTTTTCATAGAGTCAAGCAGGGAGGCCCCAATAGGGTTGTTCATCGTAAAGACAGCTGCGCGCTTGGGTCGATCCTTTTTGGGAATGGTTTTCATCCAATCGATGAATCCCAGATACCACCATTCTCCCATGAGAGGAGGCCCTCCGAAGGAATAGGTATATCCTTGGCTGAAGCTTTTCATATGGCCGCCCATGGAGACATAGACCATCTTATATTTTTCAGCTACTGGCATGACCGCCCGTGCCGCTGTCCCTGGATATCCCCCGAACAGGAGGTCTACCTTGTCTACGGTAATGGCCTTTTCCGCATAGGTTACGGCCTTGGAAGCGTTGCTTTCATCATCGTAGATGATAAGCTTCACCGGCCGTCCCAACAGTCCACCCTTTTTGTTGATCTCTTCAGCCCAGTAACGATATCCCCTCTCGATCCACTTAGCCGTCTCGGCAAACTTACCTGTCAATGGTAAAGACCCACCGATCAAAATAGGCTTTGCTGCCATGGCCCAACCAGAGCTCAAAAGAACCATAGCGACTCCCAGAAAGATGATACCTGTTGTCTTTAAAACTTTCATAAGAACCTCCTTATGTTTTTTCTGCCGGAGGATCTAAGGAGCTTTATCCCTCGGTCATATGCCAAGGTAAGCGGTCCGGATCCCCGGATCCTCCAACAACTTCTCCCCCTTCCCCTCCCGGACAATTCTGCCGTTTTCCAGCACGTATCCCTTATCAGCCATGGATAAGGCTACATGGACCTCTTGCGAGACGAGAAGAATAGTCATTCCCCCTTCGTTCACGTTGCGGATTACCCCGTAAATCTCCTCTGCCATCAAGGGAGCCAACCCTAATGACGGCTCATCTAACATCAAGATCTTTGGCAGGGCTACGAGGCCGCGGGCGATGGCTAACATCTGCTGTTCCCCACCACTCATAGTTCCCGCAATCTGAGTACGCCGGTCCCTTAACCTGGGAAACATATCGAATACAACCTCAAGCTGCCTACGGAACCGGCGGCGTGCCCGATCGAGATACGCCCCCATTTCCAGATTTTCCAACACCGTCATCTTCGTAAAGAGCTTCCGCCCCTCTGGCACCTGAATGATCCCCAAGCCGCATATCTCTTCCGGGGACATTCCCACGATCTCCCTCCCCTCGAAAAGGATTGAACCTGATTGTGGGGTCAACAATCCTGACAAAGTATTTAGCAAAGTGGATTTGCCAGCTCCATTAGATCCGATAAAGGTAACCAGTTCGCCCACTTTTATCGAAAAATTCAGTTCTTGCAAAGCCATCATATGTCCGTGGAAAACGTTTATATTAGAGACGCTCAGCATACTGGCTCCCCAGGTATGCGGAGATGACTTTCGGATGGTGAGCCACTTCTTCTGGCATCCCCTCGGCGATCTTTGCACCATGATGCAGTACAATAATCCGGTTACAAGCCCCCATGATGGCCTTCATCACGTGTTCCACCATGAAGATGGTCAGGTCAAACCGATACTTGATCTCGAAGGTGAAAGCCACAGCTTTCTCTATCTCTTTCTCGTTCAAGCCAGCAAAGACTTCATCCAGGAGGAGAAGATCGGGATCCATCGCAAGGGCCCGGGCGATTTCCAGGCGCTTTCGATCCTCCAGCGCCAGGTTCAAGGGGTACTGATCCTTCTTTTCTAATAGGCCGGAAATCCCAAGTATCTCTTCTGCTCTGCTCGCCGCCTCTTTTGTATTATGAATACCGGAGCGACCATACAAGACTGCGGTGCGTACGTTTTCGAGCAACGTAAAATTAGGCAAGGGACGAACGATCTGAAAGGTCCGCCCGATCCCGAGTCGCGCGATGGCATACGGGGATTTTCTCGTAATTTCTATCCCCTTAAAATAAAGATGCCCTTTTTCCGGCCGGTAAAACCCTGAAATAAGATTGAACAGGGTGGTTTTCCCAGACCCGTTGGGTCCGATCAGACCGACGATTTCCCCTTTGTCGACCTCAAAATCGAGAGAGGAAATGGCCTTAAGGCCTCCAAAAGACTTTGTAAGATGGACCCCTTTGAGCATGTTTCAGAAATTCACCTTGTCATTTCCTTTCAGGCCAAGGATTTGCCGAGCATCCTTGGGGGTAGCAACCTCTCGGTGGAAGGCATCAGCCAGTTCCACCGCCTTACGGACAAGCTCGGCATTGCTTTTTGCCAGAACCCCGCGTTTGATGTAGATATTATCCTCCAGGCCCACACGCACGTGCCCGCCCATGTTAATAGCCATGGCAGAAAGGCTGAATTGGGCTGCCCCAATCCCGATGACTGACCAAGTGAAATTCTCCCTCCCAAAAAGCGCCTCAGCCTTGTTTTTCAGATAGATCAGGTCCTCCGGTGTCGCCCGGATGGCCCCAAGAACCCCCATCACGAATTGGAGGTGGATGGGGAAGGAGAGCTGACCTGTTTGGATCAGGTAATCGAGGTTATAGAGGTGCCCCACGTCATAGATTTCCAGTTCGGGCTTCGTTTCGTTCTCGCGGGTTACCTTGCATAGGTACTCGAAATCCTTGAAGGTGTTCTTGAAGACAAAATCTTTGCTCATCTCGAGGTAACCCCTTTCCCACTCAAACTTGAATTCCTTGATCCGATCGATGGAGGGATGAAGCGCAAAATTGATGGATCCGAGATTGAAGGAACACATCTCCGGCCTGAAGAGGGGAACTACTCGGGCCCGTTCTTCCACAGTCATCAAGACAGATCCTCCCGTAGTCAGGCAGATAACCACGTCGCTGTGTTTCTTGATTCGGGTAATGATCTGGCGGAAATGTTCCGGGTCGGAAGAGGGAAGGCCGTCCTCGGGCCTTCGCGCATGGATATGTACAATCGCCGCCCCTGCCTCGGCTGCCTCAATGGCAGAATCCGCGATCTGTTGGGGAGTAATGGGGAGGTAGGGGGTTTGGGAAGGAACGGTCGCTGCCCCCGTGATGGCCGCAGTAAGGATCAGTTTTTCCATGAAAGCCTCCGGATTTGAAATGGGTTAGAGATTCAGGATTGCTACCGGCCGAATCCAGCCGGCACTTGCCTTTTTTATCTTTACGGGGAAGCAGCAGACGGTAAACCCATGCGTTACAGGGATCTCGTCCAAGTGGGCCAGTTTCTCCATGTGGCAGTATCCGGCCTCGATCCCGGCAAAGTGTGCCTCCCAGATGACCTTGCTGTTTCCCGTTTTCTTGAACTCCTCTGCTTGGAACGGGAGGGGACGGTCCCAACTCCAGGCATCGATACCCACTACCTTTACTCCTCGATTTGTCAGCCACAGCGTTGATTCCCGGCTCATGCCACATCCCTTGGTCAGGTATTCGGGTTTTCCCCAGTATTTATCCGCTCCGGTCATGATGAGGACGATATCACCTTCCTTGATGGTGTAGCCGATCTTCTTCTCTGCCTCTTCCATCTCTTTAGCCGTGATCAGGGACCCATCCGGCTTTTTCCTGAAATCGAGCACTACCCCATCGGCGAAGCACCATTCCAGGGGAATTTCATCGATAGTGAGGGCCCGTTGACCTCGGTTCATGGTGGGATGGTAGTG